>NZ_JBHXRX010000017.1:0-144148 GCF_042714995.1 Streptomyces sp. NPDC058665 | reverse complement strand
CGGAGGATCGTGCGAGTACAGGAACTACACGCACGACTCCGACAACGCGGCGAGGTGCCGTGCCAGACGCCGCCGGCCAGGCGGGACTTCGAAGACGCGGCCTAGGCCGTGGCCGTGCGCAGCAGCACCCGTGCCTCCTCGCGGAAGCGGGCGTCCGCGCCTGACGGGTCCTGGGAGAGGCCGGGTATGAAGACGTGTGCGTCCCGTTCCGCCAGACTGGTCAGGCGGCTGAGCTGACCCTCCGTCAGATTCCCTGCTCCGACGGCCCGCAGGACCTCCAGTGCCGTGTAGGGGTCGGAGTTGGTCTCGGCGGATGTCAGTGCCGCGTCCGCGAGCCGGGTGAGGTCCTGGTTCGCCGGGTCGACGGCGAGGAGAGCGAGTGCCGCCGCCGCGGCGTGGTCGCGGTGGGCGAGTTTGCGTTCCAGGAGCGGGGCGAGCGGGCGGCCCTGCTCGCCGAGCTCGCCCGCGGCCCGTGCCGCGCGGATGTTCTGCCAGCGCGTCCAGTCGCCGTCGGCCTCCTCCAGCACTCCGGCGATGATCGGCAGGGCTTCGTCGGCGCTGCCCGTGAGCCGCCACAGCGCGCGGGCGATCTCCGTGTCGGCGTCGAGGCGGGGGGTGTTGCGCTTCTGCTCCGGGGAGCCGGACTCGGGACCGGATTCCGAGCCGGACTCGGGGCCGGACGGCTTGCGGGCCGCGTCGCTCAGCGCGCCGCGCAGGTACGGCAGCAGTGCCGGTGCCTGCGAACTGTCAAGCTCCGCCGTGCGTTTCGCCGCCTCGGCCACCTCCCGCCCGCCGGCGGCCAGGGCCTCGGTGACGGCCCCCACCAGCGGCTCCGGCTCCCCGGTGAGACGGAGCAGCGCCGAGCCCAGTTCGATCGGGCTCTGCTCGGTGAGGTCCGCCGCGCGCAGCGCCGCGGCGACACGGTCCCGTTCCTCCGGTGGGCAGACGGTCGGCAGGGCGCGCAGGGCGACGAACGGATACCGGTCCAGCGCGGCGAGCAGCTCAGGCACGGCCGGTGCCGCGCGTCGCCCCCAGCCGGCCAGGACCAGGCCGAGGTGGATCGACTGGTTCCACGGGATGTCGCTGTCCGCCAGCCAGGCGCGGATCGCGTCCAGCAGCTCCGGTACGTACGGAAACGCGCCCGGGGCGCCCTCGTGACCCGCCGCCTCCCAGCCCCCGGAGTACGCCTTCGCCGCCACGTCCAGGGCCGTCGGACGGTTCGGAAGGTCCGCGGCCAGCAGCGGGGCCGCCTGCTCGGGGACCGTCGCGACCAGTACCGCCAGCGCCCGGTCTGCCAGTTCGCCACCTGCCGTGGCGATGGCCATGAGCGCGGGGACGGCGGGCTCCGCGTCGCGGCCAAGGTGCTTGACGAGATACAGCGCGGCGCCCGCCGACGACGGGTCGTCCAGGAGCGCGATCAACGGCCCGGCGAGGCGGGCCGACGCGGCACGCGAGACCTCGCAGGCGTGCTCGGCCGCCGCCACGGCCTCTTTGCGCGCGTCCGCGTCCGGATGCCCCAGCCCGGCCTCGACCAGTGTGAACGCCGCCTCCCGCGCCTCGTCCGTGTCCCGGTCGAGCAGCACCTCGGCCACATACCGCAGCGGCTCCGCCTGCTCCTGGACGAACCGGCTCTCGACCAGTGGCGCGGCGGGCAGCAGAGCGATGAACGCCTCGTGATGGGCACCGGTCCACGGCAGATCCGCGTCCACGCTCGCCAGCAGCGCGGCCAGCCGCACCGGCGCGGCTTCCACCGCCTCCCCGGCGTCCCCGCCGATACCGAGCACGGCCCGCTCGAACTCCCCCGCGCCCGCCGGATCGAGCCATACCGCCCCGGCCAGCGCCTCCGCCCGTACCAGCGGTTCCAGCTCCTCCTCCCAGCACCGCCGCAGCACCGGAAGCACCTGCTCCGTCGCGCCCGTCCGGGCCGCCGCCCAGACCGCCGCCTGCCGTACGGAGCTGTCGGGCGACTCGACCAGCGGGAGTATCAGGGGCAGTTGGGCGGTCACGGCCACCCGGCACGCGCCGGGCGTCTCACTCCGCTCGTCCTCGCTCTCGGCGATATGGCCGATCAGAGGAAGCACATCGCCCGGCCGGACACCGGCGGCGGCGAGCCGGGCGAGATACGGCACGGCATAGGGCGTGGCCTCGTACACCGACCCCTGGTGGACGATGTTTCCGTAGAGCTCGTACAGCGCCTCCTCCGCCTCCTCGGCGTCGTCGCTCGCCAACGCCCGTAGCTGGTCGGGGACATCGTCGGCGCCTCCGTAGGCATGCTCCCGTTCCGCCCAGGGCTGTGCGTCGAGATCGGCGAAAATCTGTGCGAGATCCATGAAGCGAATCCTGGCACGAGCCTCTGACAACGCGGCCCGGCCCGGCTCCAGATGGGACCGCGCACGCGTGGGCCACGACCGGGCTGTTGACTGGGACCGTCACCCGCACCGGGCCGACCCCGGTCCGTGAGGAAAGGCCGCCGCCCCATGCCGTACGCGCTCCGCCGCCCGCTGCTCGCACTCCTGCTGGCACTCGCCACCCTGTGCACGGCCTGCACGGCCGCCGCGCGGGAGGACACACCGGCGGCGCTGGACGACCCGGCGAAGAAGGAGATCGCGATGCGGCTGGTCTCCAGCGCCGAGAACGCCTCGCTCGACTGGAAGGCGCAGTACCGCTACATCGAGGACATCGGCGACGGCCGCGGCTACACCGCGGGCGTCATCGGCTTCTGCACCGGCTGCGGCGATCTCCTCAAGGTGGTCGAGCGTTACGTCGCGGCCCGGCCGGACGGCAACGTGCTGGGCCCCTTCCTCCCGGCACTCCGCGCGGTCCGGGGCGGCGACTCTCACGACGGGCTCGGACCCGGGTTCACCAGAGCCTGGCAGCGGGCCGCCGACGACGATCCGGCGTTCAGGAAGGCACAGGACGACGAGCGCGACCGGGACTACTTCGACCCGGCCGTCGACACGGCGAAGGCCGACGGGCTCGGCGCGCTGGGGCAGTTCATCTACTACGACGCGTACGTCATGCACGGCTCCGGCGACGCACGGGGCTCCACCGGCTTCCGCACGATCCGTGAACAGGCCCTGAAGAAGGCCGAGTCACCGGCGAAGGGCGGTGACGAAGCCGCTTACCTGGACACGTTCCTCGACGCCCGCGCCGCCGCGATGCGCCGCGAGCCGGCGCACGCGGACACCAGCCGGGTCGACACGGCGCAGCGCGTTTTCCTCGACGCGGGCAATCTGGACCTTGAACCGCCCCTCAAGTGGAAGGTGTACGGCGACACCTACCGCATCGCCGGGAGCTGAGGCGGCGGGGCGCGAGAGCGGCACTACCCTGCCCGTATGGCACTTGAATGGGAACAGGTAGTGGTGGACTCGGCCGACCCGGCCGCGCTGGCCCGGTGGTGGGCCGATGTGCTCGGGTGGGTCGTGGTCAACGACGAGGACGGCGAGTACGAGATCCGGCCCGCCCCGGATCGTATGCCGGGGCTGCTGTTCCTGGCCGTACCGGAGAAGAAGACCGTGAAGAACCGGCTCCATCTCGATTTCCGCCCCACCGACCACGAGGCCGAGGTTCAGCGGTTCCTGTCCGCCGGCGCGCGCCGCGTCGACGTGGGCCAGGGTGACGACGCCACCTGGGTCACCCTCGGGGACCCCGAGGGGAACGAGTTCTGCATCCTCCGGTCACGGGGAGTCCCCAGCGACCAGGCCACCGCCTCGGACTGATCAGCCGGTGTGGAGGACCCGGAAACGGCCGGGTTCCGCCGGATCTCGATCGACCACCTGAACCGGCGCCCACGCCCATTGCCGGACGCTGATACCGGGCGTGCGGGAGAAGTGGATCCGTCCACGGGTGCCTTCGACCGCGACGCCCGGCCAGGACCCGGCGACGCGCGCCCGGGCCGCGACGCGCGCCGGGTCCGCCCCGTGCGAGCGCAGTGCGTCGGCGAGGACGACGATCGAGTCGTAACCCTCGAAGGCGACGAACGAGGGCGTCCCGGTGAGCCGTTCACGAAGGGCCGTCTCCACTCGCAGACCGAGTGGGGTGAGACGCTCGGGCAGGTAGCGCAGGAACGGGATCGCGGCGCCGTCGTCGCCCAGCAGGGCCGCCCATTCGGCGAACTCCGGCTGCCCGGCAGGAGCGCCGATCATGATCTGCGCGAGGCGCCGGTCCTGGCGTACGGACGTGACGATCGGCACCGCCGGGTCCGGGTGTCCGACCAGGAGCAGGAGAGCTGTCGCGCCGTCGGCGGCGAGTTCGTCGCACAGCGCCGCGGGGGTGAGCGCGCGCGTGTCGAGTTCGAGGACGGTGCCGCCGTGTGCCGCGAGGTGGTCCCGCAGAACGCGGGTCCCGGCCGCCCAGTAGACGCTCGGATCGACCGCCACGGCGATTCGGCTGTGGCCCGCGCCGATGACGAAGTCCGCGTAGATCCGCCAGCCGTGGGACTGCGCGGGGGCGAGGCGCGCGACCCATTCCGTCGGCTCTTCGGTGAGCGTGTCGAGAACCGCCGACGAGCAGAGGAACGGCACACCGAGGGCGTCGGCCCTGGCGGCGGCGGATCGGGCGACGACGCTGTGGTACTCCCCCGTGACGGCGGCCACGCCCAGGCTCGACAGTTCGTCCACAGCCGCCGCGGCCTTCCGCGGATCGGCCGCGGTGTCCCGGACCACCAGTTCAAGTGGCCGTCCGAGGATCCCGCTGGCCTTGTTGACATCGGAAACGGCCAACTCAAGCCCGGCGAGCAGGTGTTGGCCCGCCTCGACCCACCCGGGCCGGGTCAGCGGAACAAGAGCGCCGATCCGGACGGCTGATTCGTCAGCCCCCTCCGCCGCAGATGGCAGGGGTGGCGAGGGTGGCGTGCTCATGCGTTGGCGTCTCCCGGCCGACGGTTCACGGGCAGTGCCGCAGCAGTATGCACACGGCCACGCTCCCCGCGCACCGGAGATTTCTTTGACCGGGCCATGGGTGTACCTCGCCGCCAACCTTCGGTAGGAAAGCTTCCTAACAGAACACCGAAGCGATCGACTCCCCCCATGGAGGTCCGGTGCCAACCCCCCACACACGCACCCGCACGTTCGGAATGGTCCCCCGCGTCCTGCTCGGACTCGTCCTGGTCGCGGGGCCGGTGACGGCCGTCGCCCACGCCGTGCCCGGTGCCGACAGGGCCGACGTCACGGCGGCGGCCGTCGCCGCTCCCGGTCTGGACGACCCGGCGAAGAAGGAGATCGCCATGCAACTGGTCTCCAGCGCCGAGAACTCCTCGCTCGACTGGAAGGGCCAGTACGGCTACATCGAGGACATCGGCGACGGCCGCGGCTACACCGCCGGCATCATCGGCTTCTGCTCCGGCACCAGCGACATGCTGGACCTGGTCGAGCTCTACACCGAGCGCGAGCCGGACAACCCGCTCGCCTCCTACCTTCCCGCCCTGCGCGCCGTCGACGGTACGGACTCCCACGAAGGGCTCGACCCGGGCTACCCGGACGCCTGGAGGCAGGCGGCCCAGGACCCGGCGTTCCAGGCCGCGCAGAACGACGAGCGCGACCGCGTCTACTTCAATCCGGCGGTCAACCGCGGTAAGGAGGACGGCGTCGGCACGCTCGGGCAGTTCATCTACTACGACGCGATCGTCATGCACGGCGACGGGAACTCCGACGTCAGCTTCAGCGGTATCCGCCAACGCGCGCTCGACCAGGCCCGGCCGCCGTCGGAGGGCGGCGACGAGACCGCGTATCTGAACGCCTTCCTCGACGCCCGGGTGTGGGCGATGAAGCAGGAGGAGGCGCACGAGGACACCAGCCGGGTGGACACCGCGCAGCGGGTGTTCCTCGACGCGGGCAATCTCAGTCTGGACCCGCCGCTCGACTGGAAGGTGTACGGGGAGGACTTCCACATCGGCTGATCCCCGGATGGAGGCCCCTGAAGTCGGTGCCGGGGCGGCGCACTTGGCCGCCCCGGCACCGATCCCCCGTCAGTGGACCGTCAGTGAGCCGTCAGTGAGCCGTCAGTGAAGTCTCGCCGGAGCCGGTACGGGCGCGCTCCTTCCCGCCCCAGTGGTTGAACACCAGGTTCAGCACGATCGCCACCACACACCCCGTACTGATCCCGGAGTCCAGCACCACCAACAGGTCCTCAGGGAACGCGTGGTAGAAGCCGGGCGCCGCTATCGGTATCAGTCCGATCCCGACGGCGGCGGCCACTATCAGCGCGTTCTCGCCCTTCTCCAGCGCGGCGCCCGCCAGCGTCTGGATTCCGCTCGCCGCGACCGAGCCGAAGAGTACGATGCCCGCGCCGCCGAGAACCGGCAGCGGGACGAGCGCGATCACCGAGGCGAGCACCGGGCACAGGCCGAGCAGAACGAGGATGCCGCCACCGGCGGCGACGACGAAGCGGCTGCGGACCTTGGTCATGGCGACAAGACCGATGTTCTGCGCGAAGGCGCTGCACATGAAGCCGTTGAAGAGCGGGCTGACGGCGCTGCCGAGCGTGTCGGCCCGCAGCCCGCCCTTGATGATCCGCTCGTCCGCCGGCCGGTCCACGATCTTGCCGAGCGCCAGCATGTCGGCGGTGGACTCCGTCATACAGACGAGCATCACGATGCACATGGAGATGATCGCCGCGATCTCGAACTGCGGCGCGCCGAAGTGGAACGGCGTCGGGAAGCCGACCAGTCCCGCGTCCTTGATCGCGTCGAAGTCGGTCATGTTCAGCGGGATCGCCACGACGGTGCCGACGACCAGACCGAGCAGGATGGCGATCTGCTGGAGGAAGCCGCGCAGCACTTTCCGCAGGACCAGCACGATCAGCAGGGTGAGACCGGCCATTCCTATGTTCTTCATGGAGCCGTAGCCGTCGGCGGTGGCATCGCCGCCCTGCGACCAGTTGAAGGCCACCGGGAGCAGTGAGACGCCGATCAGGGTGATGACGGTACCGGTGACCACGGGTGGGAAGAACCGCACCAGTTTGGAGAAGTACGGCGTGAGGACGAACCCGAGCACGCCGGCGACGATGATCGCACCGAAGATGACGCTGATGCCCTCGGCGCCGCGCTCCCGCCCGATGGCGATCATCGGCGTGACACCGGCGAACGAGACGCCGTTGACGAACGGCAGCCGCGCACCGACCTTCCAGAAGCCGAGGGTCTGGAGCAGCGTGGCCAGGCCGGCGGTGAAGAGGCTTGCGCCCATGAGGAACGCGGTGTCCCGGGCGTTCAGCCCTACGGCCGGCCCGACGATCATCGGCGGCGCCACCACGCCCGCGTACATCGCGGCCACGTGCTGAAGGCCGCTGGTGAACGTCTTGAGGGGCGGGAGGGTCTCGTCGACCGGATGCCCGCGGTCCTGGCCGGACATCTCGTCGGGGGCGGGTATGTCTTCGCGAAGCCTGGGCCTGGCTGCCACGGGGTTTCCTCCGGTCGGTTACGCGTCGGCGGCGACGCGGGTGTCAGGGAGGTGCTGGGGGAAGTGGGGTCACGCGGGTGTTCCGCGACGTAACAGGGCTGTGTTACGTACACGAGTCACCGCCCCGGGTGGTGGCGCACCGTCGTGCGGTACGCCACCACCCGGACGCGGCTGCCAGGAACCCCGCTCGGGTCCCGTGGCCGCCGGTCGAGGGCCGTCCCCCTCGACCGGACGTCCGGAAGGTCCGGCCGTGCTTCGTCAGCCCGCCGCCGCGATGCTCGCGAGGCGCCGTGCCTCGGTCCGCGTCGAGCGGGCGACGGCGTCCTCGTCCACCGTGGTCAGGTGGTTGTCCTCGACGACGGTCCTGCCGTTCACGAGGGAGAGGGTGACGGGCGCGGCGGCGCCGAAGACCAGGGCGACGACCGGGTCTTCGATGGCGGAGTGGGCCAGGGTGTCCAGCTTCCACAGCACCAGGTCGGCGAGCTTCCCGGTCTGGATCGAGCCGAACTGATCGGCACGGCCGAGGACTTGGGCGCCACCGTAGGTGCCGAGCCGCAGTGCCTGACGGGCGTTCAGGGCGGACTCGCGGTGGGCGCCGAGGCGGTTGATGAGCAGTGCGTTGCGCAACTCGGTGTGCAGTTCGCCCGATTCGTTGGACGCGGTGCCGTCCACGCCGAGGCCGACGGGGACGCCCGCCTTCAGCATGTCGGGTACGCGCGCGATACCGGCGGCCAGACGGGCGTTGGAGGACGGACAGTGGGCGACGCCGGTGCCGGTGCGGGCGAAGGCGGCGATGTCGGAGTCGTTCATATGGACGCAGTGGGCCATCCATACGTCGGTCCCGAGCCAGCCCGTCGACTCGAAGTAGTCGGTCGGGCCCATCCCGAACAGTTCCTTGCAGAACTGCTCCTCCTCGACCGTCTCGCTGCCGTGCGTGTGCAGCCGTACGCCCTTGCGGCGCGCCAACTCGGCTCCCTGACGCATCAGTTCGGTGGAGACGGAGAACGGCGAGCAGGGTGCGACGGCGATCTGTGTCATCGCGTCGAACGAGGCGTCGTGGTAGCGGTCGACGGTCGCCTCGGTGGCGGCGAGCGCGTCGTCCAGGGACTCGACGGCGAAGTCCGGCGGCAGTCCGCCGTCCGACCGGCCCCGGTCCATGGAGCCGCGGGCGAGGGTGAACCGTACGCCGGTCTCGGCCGCGGCCCCGATGATGGCGCCGGTGAGATCCCCGGAGCCGCGCGGGTACACGTAGTGGTGGTCCATCGCGGTGGTGACTCCGCCGCGCGCCATCATCGCGAGGGAACCCTGGGCGGCTGCGCGCACCATCGGCTCGTCGATGCGCGCCCAGGTCGGGTAGAGCGCCACGAGCCAGTCGAACAGGTTGTGGTCGGTGGCCAGGCCCCTGGTGATCCACTGGTAGAAGTGGTGGTGGGTGTTGACCAGTCCGGGGGTGAGCAGATGGCCGGTGGCGTCGACACGCCGTACGACGTTCTCCAGGCCGGCGGGCGCGCTGCCGGCGCCCACGGATTCGATGAGGTTGTCCGCGACGACGACGTGACCGGACGCGTACTCGGTGTCGTTCGCGTCCACGGTCGCGATGGCACAGTTCTCGATGACGATGCGCGAATCCGC
The DNA here is from genome assembly GCF_042714995.1 of Streptomyces sp. NPDC058665. Taxonomy (NCBI): domain Bacteria; kingdom Bacillati; phylum Actinomycetota; class Actinomycetes; order Kitasatosporales; family Streptomycetaceae; genus Streptomyces; species Streptomyces sp. NPDC058665. The sequence goes on along the minus strand of NZ_JBHXRX010000017.1, from coordinate 135,122 downwards.
CATGGCGGGTTCTCCTTCTTCCCGTTGAATGGACGGATGCGGGTTAGAGATTGGTCATGTCGAGCGGGATCCGCGCTTCGGCGCCGTCGCGCAGCACGGTCGCCTCGATGAGGCCGTAGGGGCGGTCGGCGGCGAAGTAGACCGCTCCGTCGGGGGTTTCGTTCTTCAGCCCGAACGGTTCGAGGTCGACCAGGAAGTGGTGGTTGTTGGGGAGCGAGAAACGGATCTCGTCGATCTCGCCGCGGGCCTCGATGATCCGCGAGCCCATTTGGTAGAGCGTCTGCTGGAGGGAGAGGGAGTACGTCCCCGCGAAGGCCTGGAGCAGATGCGTGCGCGCCTGGTCGTAGGAGTTCTCCCAGTCGGGCATCGGCTCGGCGTCGTCGGTCCAGTTGTAGCGCCACCTCGCCGAGACGTCGGTGGCGAGTATGCGGTCGTACGCCTCGCGGAGCGTCGTGTACTTGTCCTTGACGTAGCCCCAGAACTCGGAGTCGGTCGAGTTCAGCACCGTCAGATCCTTGAGGCCGGAGATGATCTCCCACTCCGAGCCGTCGTAGGTGATCTGCGCGACGCGGGTCTCCTGGCCCTTGCGGACGAAGGAGTGTCCGGCTTCTTCGGGGCCGATGCGCTCCCAGGCGTACTCCTCGATCCGGATACGCGCCCGGTGGATCGGGTCCTGGCTGGTGACGAAGTGCCGGGCGAGATGGATGCCGAACTGCTCGGCGGACTCGATGCCGTGCTCCTTGGCGAACGCGTACACCGTGTTCTTGGTGGTGTCGGTCGGCAGGACGCTGGCGTTGGAGCCGGAGTAGTGGACCTCCTCCATGGCGCCGGAGAGGGCGACGGAGACGTTCAGATCCTTGATGTGGTGGGTGTCGCCGTCGCGCACGATCTTGACGACGCGGTTCTCCGCTTTGCCGTACTGGTTCTGGCCGAGAATGGTCGGCATCTGCTAGCTCCCTCGGTATACGGAGTAGCCGAACGGGTTGAGCAGCAGCGGTACATGGAAGTGTTCGCCCGGAGTGACGGCGAAGGTGATCGCCACCTCCGGGAAGAACGCACCGCTGTCCCGTGGCGCGGGGGCGTCCTGCTGTGCCTCGGCTCGCTTCTGGCTGTGGAAGTACGCCTCGGTCTCGAAGTCGAGACGTACATGGGTCGTTCCTTCCGGCAGCGCCGGCAGGTCTCTGCACCGCCCGTCCGCGTCGGTCGCCGAGCGGCCCAGCACCACCCACGGCTCGCGGCTGCCGCCGCGGGCGGAGAGCGAGACGGCGACGGACGCGGCGGGGCGGCCCACACTGGTGTCCAGGATGTGCGTGGACACCGATGCGGTGGTCTGGGTGCTCAAGGGGTCACTCTCCTGCGTGTACGAGGCGGGTCAGCCGGATACGGTTGATCTTGCCCAACTCGGTGCGGACGACGGCCCGCTCCTGCTCGGGCGTGTTGCCGATCCGTACGCGGACCGCGTCCCGCATCTGCTCACCGGTCCGGCCGGTGGCGCAGATCAGGAAGACGTGCCCGAACCTTTCCTGGTAGGCCAGGTTCAGTTCGAGCAGTTCCGCCTTGAGCGCTTCGGACGCCCCTGCCATGCCCCGCTGTTCGCGGGCCGAGGTCGGGTCGCCCGGCTTCGGACGGCCGATGGGCGGGTGCCCGGCCATCGCCTCCGCCAGATCGCCGGCGGTCAGGCCGGCGGTGGCGGTGTCGCCGGCGCTCAGGAAAGCGTCGGCTGTGGCGTACGGACGGTGGGCGAGCAGCTCGCTTCCCCACGCCGTACTGGCACACACCTCGTGCAGTGCGGCGCGTGCCGCGCTGTCGGAGGAGGTGTTGAACCGGGTGAGGCCCGGTGGCGGGTCGGTCGTCACGGGAGCCTCCGTGGCTGTGCTTGACGGGCTGCGGGACAGCTAACGCCCTCACGAACATCACGTCAACACTTTGTTGAATTTTTCAGCCCGCGCCTGACCGACTCCGACCGGCTCAGCTCGTCTCCGACCGGTTGAGATAGTTGTAGACGGTGAACCGGCTGACGCCGAGGGCACCTGCGACGGTCTCCACCCCGTGCCGTACGGAGAACGCCCCGCGCGCCTCCAGCGAGCGCACCACGGACTGCTTGGTCCTGCGGTCGAGTTCCGACAGCGGCATGCCGTGCCGGCGCTCCAGCGCGACGAGGATGTGGTCGAGCGACTCGGAGAGCTGCGGCAGGCGTACGGCGACGACGGCCTCGCCCTCCCAGCTCAGGACGACGTCGTCGGGCCTCGCCAGGTCGGGCCGTACGGTCTCCGCGCCCATGGCGTCGATGAGCGGCTTCACGGCGGCGAGGAGCGGATGGCCGTTGAGACCTGACTGCTCGGTCACTTCCCGTCCTCCGCGATCACGTTCACCTGGAGCGACACACGGGTGGCGCCGGCCTCCAGGGAGCGGCGGAGCAGGGTGTCGACGGCCGCGATGACGGCGTCGGCTCCGCCCTCGGCGGTGTTGCCGAACGGTCCGACGTCCACGGAGTCCAAGTCCGCCCCCTGGATGACCTCACGGGCCACCACGGCGTGACCGGGGGCCTCGTCCAGGTCGAACGGCTCGGTCGTGAATTCCACTCTCAGTCGCACCGCGCCCCCTAGAAATCGCTGTCGCTCCGACCCGACCCTAACGGTCGCCCCGCCACGACGACTCGGCGCGCGAAGTCTCCGCAGGTCAGAGCATGGGACGTCCCAGAATGACGCCACTTCCGCGCCAATTGTGGCGGAAGACCGCTCCGACCCCGCAGACTCGTCCGACCAGCCGCACGCGCTCTCAAGGAGACGACTCTGAGGAAGAACACATCGCGGTGGCTGCTGCCGGCCATCGTTTCCTTGCTGGCCGTGCCCTTGTCGAGCGGCTGCGCCATCGACAAAGGCACGGCACTCGCCGCGGATTTCGAGAAGGACTGGGCGGGCACGGCGGACGTGGTGAGAATCCACACCACCAAGAACAACACACTGCCCTTCGCCGGGTCGTCGACCGGGGTGCTGGTTCTGGCGGAGGGCACGTCGGCCGACCGGGTGTCCGAACGGGCCGCCGAGCTGGGGGACTACGTCGCCCGGCACAAGAAGATCACCGGCCGGATCACGGCGGACGGCATCACGTTCACCGTCTTCGCGGACAAGGGACGCACCCGTGAAGTGCTGGCCCTCTGGCGGTCGTTGACGGTCGACGATCACGTGGTGGACGGCGACATCAACGACGCGTCCCGGAAGGCCGCCACAGGCTGGCGGTCCGAGTTCACCGCGGCCGATGCCACCGGTGCGATGACGGTCTTCAAGGACATGGTCTCCGACGGCGGGCGGTACCGGCCGCTGTCGGGCGTGGCGTCCCTGAAGGTGAGCACGGGGCGGGACGTGCTGCCGGGGCTCTCCGTCGAGACCGCCTTCGACGGCACCCTCCCGACCGAGGCGATCGCCGCGTACGAGGCGGTGACCGCTCGGCACGAGGTCGCCGGAGCTGGCCTTCAGCCCGATCGTCTGTCCATCGTCGTGGCGGATGGGGCGGACCTGGCCGATGCCGATGAAGTCGCCAGGAGCGCGGCGCCGGGTCTCGGTGCCGCCGTAGAGGTCAGGAGCAAGGGCGGTGGCTGATCGCCGACCGGACGGATCCATCCAGGGGCGCCCCTTCGTAGCGACCGTTGGGACACAGACACACGAGAAGGAGCCCATCGGGTGACCAGCACACTGAAGCTGCGAGCGCGGCGGCGGCCCCGGACGACTCCCGGCGGGCAGTTCGACTGCGAGATCGACTTCTCCGACGGACCGGGAACCCTCCAGACGGTCGCCTACGGGGAACGGGAACTGCCGCCGGGCGGCATACCCGCCTACCTCGCGGCCCGCAAGGACGGCGCCCGCTCCTTCGTCCTGTGGGCGGATGAGCACCGGCAGGCGCGGGTCGCGGGCGTCGTCACCCTCACCGCGGGCCGGCGGGCACAGTTCGAGGTGCTCGGCCCGCAGGGCGAATCACTCGGCAGGATCACGCGCGACAAGGCGTTCAGCCGGGGCATCCGCACACGCTGGACGGTGAGCCGCCCCGGCGCCCCCGACGCCGTGGGATACAAGGGGCGGCTCTTCTGGTGGTGCGTGTGGTGGCTCTGCACACCCATGCTGCCGTTCGCCTTCATCGCCGCGCTGTTCAACGGTGGCATCGGCGGCGACTTCCCACGAAGCCCCCGCCGCATCAAGTGGCGCGCCGGCGGACGGATACCGCTGGAGTTCAAGTCGTTCGGCGACACAGTGCGGGTGAACGCACCCGACCTGGACTGGCGGCTGGCGGCGGCCATCGCGGCCCTGATCCCGTCGTTCGACGGCTGGATCGGGTACGCGTGGGACAGCAGGACGGACTGATCCGCGGGGACGACGTGCCCGTCACACGCGGTCCGGCAGTCCTCACCCGGCTCCCGCCGGAGACAGGCCGGACCGCCCCCGCGGGGGCGACTCCGCCGCCGTATCGATCTCCGGGTGACCGTGTTCACCCAGGACTCGCTCGGCCGCCTTGTCGAGCGTGGTCAGCACCCACTGCTCGAAATCGATGCCCGCCCGCGCCGCGGCCTCGTGCCACCACGTGACATGAGCGTGAGGGACGGCGAGCCGCTCCTTGGCCTCGGTCCGCTTCTCGCGTCCCGCCTCGCCTTCGCGCGAGGCGCGCAGGGCGGTACGGAGCTGCTTGGTGGACCACTTCATCTGCTCAGCACGATCGAGCCACGCCTCCTGATCGTCGACAGGGAGCGAGGTCAGTTCGGCGTGGTGCTGGAAACTCAGTGCCGCTCGCCGGCGGCTGAACTCGAATCGCCGTGAGACCCAGGCGTAGTTCCGGAGCGTCTGGTATCGCAGGCCCACGGCACGGATTCCTCGTTGATACCGGTCCGTGTAGTGGTCTTTCCCGTACACGAGCCAGTCGCCGAGCCACCATGAGGACGAATCCAGGATTCCGGACAATTGGCGCCCGGCGTGCTCCCAATCTTCGAAGGTCATCCCGGCCGGTATGCGCAGACCGATCTTCGTGGTCAGCAGCCGGCCTTGGTCGGGCCCGTCGCCCATCGCCCTTCGCTCCCGGGGCATCGTCCGCGGGTTCGTACGGAGCGTTGCCGCCTCGGCGTTCCTGGGGTTCGTCATCTGATTCATCACCACGCGAATGCGTTCATCAACGGCTCGCCCCGTTCAGCGAAATCCGCTGTTTCCACCCGTACACCGGGCACGGTAGCCCGGCCCGGTCACGGAGTGTGCCGGTCGTTCGGCCCACAGCCGCGCGAAATGCAGGAACAGGGCGGCCGCCGCTGATACGGGCCGAAACGGGCCCGCCCCCTTGACAGCCCTCCCGCACCCCAGGCAATCTTCCATTAAGCAGAAACTAACTTCCGCAATACGGAAGGAGCGCAGAACCCCTCATGGCCCCCTTCACGAACAGGCCCGGCTCCGAGCAGCGCTTCAATGTGAATCTCTCGATCCTCTTCACCGAACTCCCGCTGCTGGAGCGCCCCGCGGCAGCCGCAGCGGCGGGCTTCACCGCCGTGGAGCTGTGGTGGCCCTGGGTCGACACCCCCACTCCGCCGCAGGCCGAGCTGGACGCCCTGAAGTGGGCGCTCGACGACGCGGGCACCCAGCTCGTGGGACTGAACTTCTACGCCGGCCGGCTGCCAGGACCCGACCGTGGCGCGCTCTCGCTGCCCGGCGACGAGTCGGACCGCTTCCGCGCGAACATCGACGTGGCGGCCGGCTTCGCCGCCTCCGTGGGCTGCAAGGCGCTCAACGCGCTGTACGGGAACCGTGTCGAGGGTGTCGACCCCGCAGCGCAGGACGAACTCGCCCTGGAGAATCTGGTCCTCGCCGCCCGCGCGGCCGACCGGGTCGGGGCGATCCTGCTGGTCGAGGCGCTCAACAGGCCCGAGTCCCCGCACTATCCGCTGGTCAGCGCCGAGGCCGCGGTCGACGTCGTGGACCGGGTCAACGCCGCGACGGGTCTCGGCAACGCCGCGTTCCTCCTCGACATCTACCACCTGTCGATGAACGGTCTGGACGCCGAGGCACTGACCGCGGTCATCGACACGTACGCCGACAGGACCGGGCACGTACAGATCGCCGACAACCCCGGCCGCGGCGCGCCCGGCACCGGCACGCTGCCGCTCCAGGACCTGCTCGACCGGCTGCGCAAGGCCGGTTACGAGGGCTGGGTCGGGCTTGAGTACAAGCCCGGCGACCGCCCGAGCGCCGAATCCTTCGAGTGGCTGCCGGCCGACGCGCGAGCCGGGCGCTGAGCCGGAGCCCGCACCCGGACACGACACATATATGTGAGAGAGGCACCCCCGATGAGCACTCTTCCCAAGGTGGCATGGATCGGCCTCGGCATCATGGGGTCCCCCATGGCCGAGAATCTGATCAAGGCCGGATACTCCGTGACCGGCTTCACGCTGGAGCAGGAGAAGCTGGACCGGCTGGCGGCCAACGGCGGCACGGTGGCGGCCTCGATCGCCGAGGCCGTCGACGGCGCGGATGTCGTCATCACGATGGTGCCCGCCTCTCCGCAGGTCGAGGCCGTCGCGTACGGCGAGGACGGCATCCTGGCGAACGCCGGGCAGGGCGCCCTGCTGATCGACATGTCGTCGATCACCCCGCAGACGTCGATCGATCTGGCCGAGGCCGGCCGGGAGAAGGGCATCCGGGTTCTCGACGCGCCGGTGTCCGGCGGCGAGGCGGGAGCGATCGAGGCGGTTCTCTCGATCATGGTCGGCGGTGAGCAGGCCGACTTCGACGAGGCCAGGCCGGTCTTCGAGGCACTGGGCCGGACCATCGTCCTGTGCGGTCCGCACGGCGCGGGCCAGACGGTGAAGGCGGCCAACCAGCTGATCGTCGCCGTCAACATCCAGGCGTGCGCCGAGGCCGTGGTCTTCCTGGAGAAGTCGGGCGTGGACCTGAACGCCGCGCTCGACGTCCTGAACGGCGGTCTGGCCGGCTCGACCGTCCTGACCCGTAAGAAGGACAACTTCGTCAACCGCGAGTTCGCGCCCGGCTTCCGGATCGATCTGCACCACAAGGACATGGGCATCGTCACCGACGCCGCCCGCAATGTCGGTGCCGCGCTTCCGGTCGGCGCGGTTGTCGCGCAGCTGGTCGCGTCGCTGCGCGCGCAGGGTGACGGCGGTCTCGACCACTCGGCGCTCCTGCGCGGCGTGGAGCGGCTCTCCGGAGAGCAGGTCTGACCGGCCCGGTCCGCCGGGTCCGACCGGTCCCACCGAACTCCGGGTTGTGGCGGCGCTGACACCTGTCCTGTCGCGCCCAGGCGCCGCCGCAGCCCGGGAACCACCAGCCCACGGCAACGGGGGCCAACAGCCGTCCCTCCCAACGGCCCTCGTGAGGGGTGGTCGCTGGGAGGGACATCCCAGGGACCGCGGCGGCGCGCGAGCCAGTGCGGTGGCAAGGGGAGCGCCGGTCACCTTCCTGACCAGGAGGAAGGCCGGTCGGCGCGCCCCGTCGCCGTCGCCGCGGTCCCACAGCCCCGTCCGGGGCTCCGTCAGGCGCCGTCCGGCGGTGCGAATGTCCTGTCGCGCCAGCCTCGCACCGTCGGACGGTCTCCAACTCCCCTGCCCGGCACGCACGATGCCCGGCCGATTCGTCGGCCGGGCATCTTGTGCGATACCGGCGGATCCGCACACTGAGAGGATGAGCCTCACCGTCTTCCTCGTCCCGCCGGTCGTGCTGCTGCTGATCGTGGGACTGGGTCCGCTCAAGCCCGCGAGATACCGCAAGGCGTCGCGACGACCGGGGGCGGGCACCGCCGCCGCCGGTGCCGGCGCTGTGGCGTCCGCCAGTTGGTGGGCCGACGGCCACGCGCACGGCGACGCCGCGGACGCGAGTGGCGGGGACAGCGGAGGCGGGGACGGCGGCGGTGGAGACGGTGGTGGGTGCGGAGGCTGTGGCGGTTGCGGAGGCTGCGGCGGCTGAGGTCGCACGTACGACAGCGGCCCCCCGCACCGGTGTTCCGGGCGAGGGGCCGATCAATTCGCAACACGTCATGACGATCCGTCAGATGTTGTGTCAGACAAGCGGCTTGATCTCCGTCGGCGCGTGGCCGGGCTCGGTCGCGAGTTCCTCCCACTCGTTCACGTTGTCGATCCGCACACCCATCGAGATGTTCGTGATCCGCTCCAGGACCGCCTCGACCACCACCGGCACGCGGTGCTCCACCGCGAGCTTCTTGGCCTCCTCGAAGGCCGGCAGCAGCTGGTCGGGCTCGGTGACCCGGATCGCCTTGCAGCCCAGGCCCTCGACGACCTTGACATGGTCGACCCCGTAGACGCCCAGCTCCGGTGAGTTGATGTTCTCGAACTCCAGGTTGACCTGGAAGTTGATGTCGAGATTGCGCTGCGCCTGCCGGATCAGCCCCAAGTAGGCGTTGTTCACCAGCACATGGACGTACGGGATCTTGTGCTGCGCGCCGACGGCCAGCTCTTCGAGCATGAACTGGAAGTCGTAGTCGCCCGAGAGCGCGACGACCGTCGTGTCCGGGTCGGCCTTGGCGACACCGAGCGCGGCCGGGATCGTCCAGCCGAGCGGTCCCGCCTGGCCGCAGTTGATCCAGTGGCGCGGCTTGTAGACGTGCAGCATCTGCGCGCCGGCGATCTGCGAGAGCCCGATGGTGGTGACGTACCGCGTGTCCGTACCGAAGGCGCGGTTCATCTCCTCGTACACGCGCTGCGGCTTCAGCGGCACGTTGTCGAAGTGCGTCCTGCGGTGCAGGCTGCCCTTGCGCTCCAGCACCGACCCGATCCACTCCGTACGGTCGGGCAGCCGGCCCTCCGCCTTCAGCTCCTTCGCCACCTCCACGAAGAGCTCCAGCGCGTCCCTGGCGTCCGAGGCGATCCCGTAGTCCGGCGCGAAGATCTTGCCGATCTGGGTCGGCTCGATGTCGACGTGGACGAAGGTGCGGCCCTCCGTGTAGACGTCGAGCGCGCCGGTGTGGCGGTTGGCCCAGCGGTTGCCGATGCCGAGGACGAAGTCCGAGGCGAGGAAGGTCTCGTTGCCGTAGCGGTGCGAGGTCTGGATGCCGACCATGCCCGCGTTGAGGTCGTGGTCGTCGGGGATGGTGCCCCAGCCCATCAGGGTCGGCACGACCGGTGTGCCGGTCAGCTCGGCGAACTCCACCAGCAGGTCGGACGCGTCGGCGTTAATGACACCGCCGCCCGCGACGATCAGCGGGCGCTCGGACCCGGTGAGCAGCGTCAGGGCCTTCGCGATCTGCGCGCGGGTCGCGGACGGTTTGTAGACCGGCAGCGGCTCGTACGTCTCGATGTCGAACTCGATCTCGGTGAGCTGCACATCGATCGGCAGATCGATGAGGACGGGTCCCGGCCGGCCCGAGCGCATCAGATGGAACGCCTGCTGAAACACACCGGGGACCTGGGCGGCCTCCAGGACGGTGGTGGCCGCCTTGGTGACCGGCCGGGCGATCGACGCGATGTCGACGGCCTGGAAGTCCTCCTTGTGGATCACCGCGGTCGGAGCCTGTCCGGTGATGCACAGGATCGGGATGGAGTCACCGATCGCGGAGTACAGGCCGGTGATCATGTCGGTGCCGGCCGGACCCGAAGTGCCGACGCAGACACCGATGTTGCCGGGTTTCGCACGGGTGTAGCCCTCGGCCATGTGCGATGCGCCCTCCACATGGCGGGCGAGCGTGTGATCGATGCCACCCGCCTGTTCGAGGGCCTTGTAGAAGGGGTTGATCGCCGCGCCCGGCACACCGAACGCGTCGGTGACGCCTTCGCGCTTGAGGATCTCAACTGCCGCCCTGGCAGCGGTCATACGAGGCATGGAGTGCTCCTGCTTCGGCCTGGTGGACTCGGGCTCTGTCGCGCCACCTGAGAGCGTCGATTCCGTTGATTCCTTCTCTTCCGGTCCCTTCCGGTCCCTTCCGGTCCCTTCTGATGTCTTCCGGGATACGGAAACTGTGTTCTACTATGCGGAATCAAATCTAAAGTGCCTTCCCAGCGGCGTCAAGGGAAGGCGGAAGCCCCTCCCCAACGGCCGTTCGTTGATGGACGATGGGCGGCGGAAGAGGGGGTACCGAAGGTGGCAAAGACCGTTCCTGTCCGCTGTCCCGACTGCGGGCTCGGTCATCAGTTCACGGCGCCGGCCTATCCGTGCCCCTGTGGATCGACCGTCTCGGCGCCCCTGGTCGCGGGTTCGCCCGCCACCCGCGTCGTGCGCCGCACCTGGGACGACGAGTGGGTGACGGTCAGCTGCTCCGCGTGCGGACGGCAGGACCAGTGGCCGCGGCCTGAGCTGGGCTGCCAGTGCGGGGCCATACTGCGGGTGCCGGTCAGGCCGGTGACCGCGGGCACGACGTACGACGCCCGGCGCGACGCCGCGCTGTATCTGCTCGCGATCGGCTTCCGGAACGTCGTACGGGCCCAGGCGCCGCCGGAGGCCGGTATCGATCTGCGCGGTCCCGGGCTCGTGGCCCAGGTCGACTCGGGCGCGTCTCCCGCCGATCCGCGCGCCGTCGAATGTTTGTGGCTCAACGCGCTGCACGAGTCGGCGGTGAGCGCGTTCTTCTCCCTGGCCGGCTACACGGACGAGGCGCGCGAGCGCGCCGACGCCCTCGGGGTGCCCCTCTTCGTCCTGGACCCGGCGGGCACCCCGCGACCGGTCAACGGGCCCGCTGCCGACCTGGATCGCTCACACGCCTGACCGGAACACCACAACCGCGCACGTGGTCGCGCGGGCATACTTTCTCCATGCGAATCCGCCCCGCGGTCCCCGCCGACCTCCCGCTTCTCCAGGACATCGAGAGGGCCGCCGGTGAACCCTTCCGCGCCGTCGGCATGGCGGAGATCGCCGACGACGACCCCCCGGGCATCGATCTCCTCGACCGCTATCTGCGCGCGGGCCACGCGTGGGTGACCGAGGACGCCGCGGGCCGCCCGGTCGCGTATCTGATCTACGACGAGGTCGACGGCGCCGCCCATATCGAGCAGGTCTCCGTCCACCCCACGGCGTCGCGGCACGGCGTGGGCCGCGCGCTCATCGAGCATCTCGCCGTACGGGCACGGTCCGCCGGGCTGGCGGGACTCACCCTCACCACCTTCGCGGACGTGCCGTGGAACGCGCCGTACTACACCCGGCTCGGCTTCCGCACCCTCGCGGAGAGCGAACTCACCGACGGGCTGCGGGAGATCAGGCGCGCCGAGGCCGCGCACGGGCTCGACCACTGGCCCCGCGTGTGCATGCGCCGCACCACGACGCCGAGTTGAGTGACCGGACGCGCCCCGGACCTCTCAACGCAGGTCGCTCTCCCCGTACTCGGCACCCGAGCCATTGGCCGTCCGCTCGCGCAGTTCGATACGGCGGATCTTGCCCGAGACCGTCTTGGGCAGCTCGGCGAACTCGATGAGGCGCACCCGCTTGTACGGGGCGAGAACCGCGCGCGAGTGCGCGAAAAGCAGCTTCGCCGTGTCCGGGCCCGGCTCCCAGCCGTCCGCCAGGACGATGTACGCCTTCGGCACATTGAGCCGCAGCGGGTCCGGCGCCGGTACGACGGCGGCCTCGGCCACCGCCTCGTGCTCCAGCAGCGCGCTCTCCAGCTCGAACGGCGAGATCTTGTAGTCCGAGGCCTTGAACACGTCGTCGCCGCGGCCGATGTACGTGATGTAGCCGTCGGCGTCGCGCGAGCCGATGTCGCCGGTGCGGTAGAAACCGTCCGCCATGGCCTCGGCCGTACGCTCCGGGTCGCCGTGGTAGCCGGTCATCAGACCGACCGGGGAGTCGGCGAGGACCAGCGAGATCTCGCCCTCGGTGGCGCCGGGCGCGCCGGTGACCGGGTCGAGCAGCTCCACCGCGTAGCCGGGGGTCGGCCGGCCCATCGAACCGGCCTTGAGGAGCTGCCCCGGTGAGTTGGCGACCTGGACGGCCGTCTCGGTCTGGCCGAAGCCGTCCCTGATCGTCACGCCCCACTCCCTGCGGACGGTCTCGATGACCTCGGGGTTGAGCGGTTCACCGGCGGCGACGACCTCGCGGGGGCGGTTGCGCAGCTGGGTGAGGTCGGCCTGGATGAGCATCCGCCACACGGTGGGAGGTGCGCAGAAGCTGGTCACGCCCGCGCGGTCCATCTCGGCCATCAGCCGGCCGGCGTCGAAGCGTGTGTAGTTGTGGATGAAGACGGTCGCCTCGGCGTTCCACGGCGCGAAGAGATTGGACCAGGCGTGCTTGGCCCAGCCGGGTGAGGAGATGTTCAGATGCACGTCGCCGGGCCTGAGCCCGATCCAGTACATCGTGGCGAGATGGCCGATCGGGTACGAGACATGGGTGTGCTCGACGAGCTTGGGGTGGGCGGTGGTGCCGGAGGTGAAGTAGAGCATCAGGGTGTCGTCCGCCCGGGTGACCCCGTCGGGCTCGAAGTCCACGGACTCGCCGTGGGACGCCTCGTAGGTCCGCCAGCCGCCGTCGGAGGCACGGCCGGTCCCGCCGTCCGGGTCCCCGGCGCCGGCATCGGGTCCTTCCGCGCCGACCACGATCCGGGTGTACTCCCCGGGCACCTCGGCGAACTTCCCGGTGTCACCGGCCCTGACGATCACATGCCGTACCCGCCCGCGCTCGATCCGGTCCCGCAGGTCCAGGGGGCCGAGCAGCGGGGTCGCCGGGATGACGACGGCGCGGAGTTTCATCGCGGCCAGCGCCGTCTCCCACAGCTCCGTCTGATTGCCGAGCATCACGAGGATCCGGTCCCCGGCCGCCACGCCCTGGGCGCGCAGCCAGTTGGCCACCTGGCCGGAGCGGGTGGCCATCGCCGCGAAGGAGGTGACACGCTCGGTGCCGTCCTCCTCGACGATGTGCAGCGCGGGCCGGTCGTTGTCCTCGGCGATGACGTCGAACCAGTCGAGCGCCCAGTTGAAATGCTCGGGCCGGGGCCAGACGAAGCCTTCGTACGCCGCCGTGTAGTCCTCCCGGTGCCGCAGCAGGAAGTCCCTGGCGGCGCGGAACTGCCCGGTCGCATCGACCGTCGTCATGTGCCCTCCTCATCACGCGCCCGTTCACCGACATCCTGTAACGGCCGATGCGCGTCCCACCACCCCCCTACGGGGGTGAACCGATCGTGTCACCCGCAGGGGCTGCCGCCGTGAGAAAGCCACCGCCGTAAGAGGGCCGTCAAATAACCGGTCCCGCCGGTCAACGCCGCGTCATGAGATGTCCGGTCGGCCCCCGGCCGGGCATAGCTTCCAGGTGTCAGACAGCGACGACTCCCCTGGGGAGGACACCATGGAGAGCACCACTCACGAAGACGCGGACCCCGAAGAACGCAAGCCGGCGGGGCCGCTGTACGTACCTGTACGGCTCGGCTCCGCCGGGGGTCACCGTCTGCGCTTCATGCGCACACCGCTCGGCGCGCGTACCGCCGTCGGCTTCACGAGCGCACGGCGGGTGACCGCCGCGCTCGGCCCGCGACAGCCGTACATCCGCCTGGCGGAAACGTGCCTGCGGACGCTCTCGGAGCCGCTCGGCGTCGTCCTCGTGACCATCGACCCGCAGCTCGCCGCCGCCCCCGTCGCCCGGCGGACGCCCGCGCCCGGCCACGCGCCGACCCGCACGACGGTGCGGCCGTGTCTGCGCCACACCGGCGAGGCGCCGCTAGGTCCTGTCCGGCGGGTCTTCGCGGGACAGGACCTGGCGGTGGGCGCGTGAGAACCGAACCGCGGCTCGTCGTCAACGAGCTGAGCTCCCCGTCCGTCTGGCCCGCTTCGGCCGTGTCGGCTCCCGGCGGCGACCTCTGTGTCGCCGGTGTCTCCCTTCTGGAGCTGGCCGAGCGTTACGGCACTCCCGCCTATGTGCTCGACGAGGGCGAGGTACGGTCCCGGGCCCGCGCCTGGCTGCGCGCGCTACCCGAGGCGGAGATCGTCTACGCGGCGAAGGCGTTCCTGTGCCGCGCCGTCGTGGACTGGATGGAGCAGGAGGGCCTGGGCCTCGACGTCTGCTCGGCGGGTGAGCTGGAGCTGGCGGCCACGCGCGGCTTCCCCACCGAGCGGATCGTGCTGCACGGCAACGCCAAGTCGCCGGAGGACCTGCGGACGGCGCTGCGGCTCGGGGTCGGCAGGATCGTCATCGACGCGGACTGCGAGATAGCCAGGCTCGCCGCGCAGGTGCCGCCGCACGACACGCAGCAGGTGATGATCCGCGTACTGCCGGGGATCGAGGCCGGCGCCCACCCGAAGATCCGTACGGGGACCGAGGGCCAGAAGTTCGGTCTTTCGATCGCGAACGGGGACGCGGCGGACGCCGTGGCCCGGATCATGGGCCAGCCGCAGCTCGAACTAGTCGGTCTGCACTGCCACTTGGGCTCGCAGATCGTCTCGCCGGAGCCGTACGAGCGGGCAGCGCGGGCGCTGGTCTCGTTCCTGGTACGCGTACGGGACCGGTTCGGCGTCGTACTGCCCGAGCTGGATCTGGGCGGCGGCTTCGCCGCGGCGTATCTGCCGGGCGACGAGGCTCCGGCGCCCGCCGTGTACGGACGGCGGATCAGGCGGGCGCTGATCGGCGCCTGCGCCGAGGCGGGCCTGCCGATCCCGCGGCTGACCCTGGAGCCGGGCCGCTCGATCATGGCGCCGGCCGGGATCGCGCTGTACCGGGTGCTCTCGGTGAAGCGGACGGGCGGCCGGGTCTTCGTGGCGGTGGACGGCGGCATGAGCGACAACCCGCGCCCCGCGCTGTACGGCGCCCGCTACACCGTCCGCCGGGTCGGGCGCGCCTCGACGGCGCCGATGCGGGCGGCCACGGTCGTCGGCCGGCACTGCGAGGCGGGGGACGTGCTCGCGGACGGGGTGGAGCTGCCGGACGACATCCGGCCCGGCGACGTGCTCGCGGTGCCCGCGTCGGGGGCGTACCAGGTGTCGATGGCGTCGGGCTACAACATGACCGGCCGCCCGCCGGTGGTGGCGGTCGCCGACGGACGCTCGCGCCTGCTGGTGCGCCGCGAGACGTTCGACGACCAACGCCGCCGCGACGTCGGCCTCTGAGCCATAGGGTCTGGCCGGGCGGGCGCGCTTTCCGCCCGGCCCGGCCCACCCCGTGTCAGACCGCCGCGGTGACCGTGAACAGCGCGCCGTCCGGGTCGCGGAGTGTGGCCTCCTCGACCTCCGACGAAGCGTCCGACCGCACCACGAGAGAGCCGCCGGATGCCAGCGCCGCGTCGACGGCCGCCGGCACGTCCTTCACGTTGAAGTGCACGTGCCAGCGCGGCCGGATCTGCGGATCGGGGGACGCCTGGACCGCGCCGCCCCTGATCCGCGCCAGCGGCTCGTCGCCGTCGAGGAGCACCGCCTCGTCCTCCTCGTGCACCAGGCGCAGTTTGCCCTCGCCCTCCGGCTCCCAGCCGAGCGTGAGCGAGTAGAAGCGCCCTGCCGCCGCGGCGTCCCTGGTGCACAGCTCCAGCGAGGCCGAGCCGCTGCCGCGCCCCATCGACCAGTCGGTGCGCACGGAGCCTTCCCAGATACCGAAGACCGCGCCGTCCGGGTCGACCGCGAGCGCGGCGCGCCCGGTGTGGAAGGCCAGCGGGCCGACGCCGACCGTCCCGCCGCGCTCCCTGATCCGGGCCGCCGCCTCGTCGACGTTCGTGACGTCGAAGTACGGGGTCCAGGAGACGGCCACCTGGAGCGAGGAGGCGAGTGCCCCGATGCCGCCGACGGGCACACCGTCGATGAGCGCCACGGAGAAGTCGTCACCGAGCCCCGCGCGCCGGTAGGTCCAGCCGAGGACCCGGCCGTAGAAGTCCTGGGCGCCCGGCAGTTCGCGTGCCAGCAGGCTCACCCAGATAGGCGCTCCAGCGACTCCCTGTGCTTTCGGCATCCCGCTCCGTTCCATTGAAATCACTGCCCTCCCGTGCGGCGCATCGGAAGGCTGGTGCCCTTACGTACACGACAGACACCTTTGAATGTATTTGAAGGAAATGCCGAGCGGCACCCAGCGGGCGTCCGCGATATGATCAACCACTTATCGTGGGAGCGCTCCCAGTGGTTGGATGTCGGTCCCCCCGACGGAGCCCCCGATGGAGGTCGCAGGATGGTGGCAAGGGGACGTACGCGTACGGGCCGGAGCCGGCCCACCCTCGAAGAGGTGGCGGCGCACGCGGGCGTGGGCCGGGGCACCGTCTCGCGCGTCGTCAACAACTCGCCACGGGTACGGGAGTCCACCAGGCAGGCAGTCGAACGGGCCATCGCCGAACTGGGCTACATACCCAACCGGGCGGCCCGCGCGCTCGCCGCGAACCGCACCGACGCGGTGGCGCTGGTGATCCCGGAGACCGAGAAGCGGTTCTTCGCCGAGCCGTACTTCTCCGACGTGCTCCACGGTGTCGGCACGGGCCTCGCCGACACCGAGATGCAGTTGCTGCTCACGCTCGTACGCACCGAGAACGAGCGCCGGCGCTTCCTCCAGTACGCACGCGCCGGTCGCGTCGACGGTGTGCTCCTGGTGTCCGTGCACGGCAGCGACCCGCTGCCGGATCTGCTCGCCGAGATGGGCCTGCCGACGGTGCTCAGCGGCCGTCGTTCGGCCGGCGAGCCGGTGAGTTACGTCGACTCCGACAACGTCGGCGGCGCCCGCTCCGCCGTACGGCACCTCGCGGAGACCGGGCGGCGGCGGATCGCGACGGTCACCGGGCCGCTCGACATGTACGTGGCGCGGTGCCGGCTCGGCGGGTATCGGGAGGCCGTGGCCGCCGCCGGGGGTGACGCGGATCCGTCATGGACCGCGCACGGCGACTTCACCGAGGAGAGCGGACGGCGTGCGATGACGGAGCTGCTGGCCCGCCACCCGGATCTGGACGCGGTGTTCGCCGCGTCCGACGTGATGGCGGCGGGCGCCCTGCACTCGCTGCGGGCGGCGGGGCTGCGGGTGCCCGAGGACGTGGCCGTCGTCGGCTTCGACGACTCCCCCATCGCCGCCCACACCGATCCGCAGCTCACCTCCGTGCGGCAGCCGGTGGAGGAGATGGGGCGGGCGATGGCGCGGGTGCTGCTGGAGGGGATCGACGATCCCGGCGCACCGGCGCAACACGTCGTACTGCCGACGGAGTTGGTGCGGCGCGCGTCGTCCTGAGACGGTGGCCGCCGTTCGGCGTCAGCGTGAAGTCAGGTCCGGCGCCGTCGACTTGAGGTAGGCCGCGACCCAGACCAGCGGCGCGTTCCAGAGGATGTCGGGCACGCCGTTCGCCCGCTCCGGGAGGGCGAGGCCGCCGTCCGGGTGCGCCCCCTCCCGCGCTCGTAGAGGTTGAGCAGGGTCCAGGAGCGCGCGCCGCGTCAGGCGCGCAGATACGCCAGGACGGCGAGGACCCTGCGGTGGCCCTCACCGTCCACACGCAGGTCCAGCTTCTGGAGGATCGCGCTGACGTGCTTGTTCACCGCCGCCTCCGTCACGAACAGATGGCGTGCGATCGCCGCGTTCGCGCGGCCCTCCGCCATGAGGGAGAGCACTTCGCGCTCCCTCGGGGTGAGCCGCTGGAGCGGATCCTGCTGCCGGCGCAGGAGTTGGCGTACGACCTCCGGGTCCACCACCGTCTCGCCGGCGGCGACCCGGGTGACCGCGGCCACGAACTCCGCGACCGCGCTCACCCGGTCCTTGAGCAGATAGCCGACACCGCCGGCGCTGCCGAGGTCCAGCAGCCGGGCGGCGTAGGACTGTTCCACGTACTGGCTGAGCACCAGGACGGGCAGCCCGGGATGTTCGCGGCGCAGCGCCACGGCGGCGCGCAGACCGTCGTCCGCGTGGTCCGGCGGCATACGGATGTCGGTGACGACGATGTCGGGCCGGTGCGCGCGAACCGCCTCGATCAGGGTCCGCGCGTCCCCAACCTCGGCCGCGACCCGGTGGCCGAACCGGGTCAGGACGCCGACCAGGCCGTCGCGCATCAGCGGGGAGTCCTCGGCGATGACGATGCTCAGCGACATGGGATCTCCGCGTGCAGCAGGGTCGGTCCGCCCGCCGGGCTGGAGATCCGGAGTCTGCCGTCGGCCGCGGCGATCCGGTCGGCGAGGCCGGTCAGCCCGGTCCCGGCGGCCGGATCGGCGCCGCCCACGCCGTTGTCGGTGATGCTGAGCGTCAGTACGTCGGCGTGCAGCCGCGCGTGGACCTCGGCGCGGGTGGCCGCGCTGTGCTTGGTCGCGTTGGCGAGCGATTCGGCGACGACGAAGTACGCGGCGCTCTCCACGGCGGCGGGCGGCCGGTGCGGCAGCAGGATGTCGACGGTGACCGGCAGGGCCGAGCGGGCGGTGAGATTGCCGACGGCCTCCGGCAGTCCGTGGTCGGTCAGCGCCTTGGGGTGCACGCCCCGGCTCAGCTCGCGCAACTCGTCGACGGCCAGGGTGACTTGTTCCTGCGCGGCGGCGAGCTGCCGGGCGGCGGACGAGTCCGGCTCCGCGTCCAGCCGGGCCATGCCGAGCAGGACGTTGAGCGAGACGAGCCGCTGCTGGGCCCCGTCGTGCAGGTCCCGTTCGATCCGGCGGCGCTCCGCGTCGAAGGAGCCGACCAGCCGGGCGCGGGAGGCCCGTACCTCGGTCAGTTGCGCGCCGAGTTCACCGTCGCGCGGGGCGAGGATCGCCCGGGTCATGGCGGCCCGCGCCCCGGCCCAGACGGTGAGGGTGTACGGCGCGGCCGGCACCAGACAGACCGCGACGACCACCAGCGGCCAGGCGTCGGGATCGCCGACGGGTGAGGTGGCCAGCAGGACGGGGACGGCCAGCGAGAGCCCCAGCACCAGCGCGTCCATCCACCACATCGCGGCCAACGACGCGGCGGTGAAGCCCAGTTCACGCCAGGTGGCGGGCTCCCGCAGCCGGGTGGTCAGCCAGCCACGCGGGCCGGGCGCGGCCGGCGGGCGGTGTGGATCGGGGATCGGGTCGGGGTCCATCAGGAGCAGCCGCCACCGTTCGACACGGCTGACGGGTATGCCGGAGAGGCTCACGCCGATGAGAAGCAGGGCCCCGACGCCGACGATCAGGAAGACGACACCGGCGAGGGTCATCGTCACCAGGACCGTGAGGACGAGCGCGCCGAAGAGAGCGCCGGTGAGGAGATAGAGGAACGACCGCCAGGGCCAGGCCGATGTGAGGAACTTCCAGGGGCTCTGGGCGACCGCCCGCCAGGCTGTTGACTGCTGCACCCGTCGACCGTAGCCGGGGGTCACGGGCCGGACAGTAGGACCAGCACTACCTTCGGACTCCCGTGCGCGCCAATGCGCGGGCCCCCTCGGCGCCGGTGGGATACCGGCATGTGGATCGATACGAACACTCGACGCCGTCGCGTGCCGGGGCGCCTCGTGGCCGCGCTCGGCCTCACCGTGGCCGTGCTGGTGGGTCTCGCCCCCACGGCGCTCGCCCGCCCTGCCGCCGTAACAGCCGCCGACCCGGCCCCCCGCCTCACCCCGGGCGCCATGGACCGCTTCATGAACGACTATCTGGAACGGACGGGGCTCCCCGGCGCCGTCGTCGCGGTGACCCGGGGCGACGATGTCGTCCACACCGCCGGGTACGGGCACACCGCCGGCGGGCGGACGATGACCGGGCGCACCCCGGTCCCCGTGGCCTCCCTCTCCAAGTCCATGACCGCGCTCGCCGTCATGCAGCTCGTCGACGAGGGGAAGGTCGATCTCGACCGGCCGGTGCGGAGCTATCTGCCGGAGTTCACCATGGCCGACGGGCGCGCCGCGCGGATCACGGTCCGGCAGTTGCTCGACCAGACGTCCGGCATGGCCGATTCGGCCTTCCCCGATCTGGCTCTTCCGCAGGCGCACACGCTGAAGGGAGCGGTCGCCCGGATGCGCGGCGCGCGTCTCGCGGCCGAGCCGGGGACGCGGTGGAATTACCACAACCCCAACTATTTCGTGGCGGCCCGGCTGGTCGAGGTGGTCTCCGGGGAGCCGTTCGCCGACCGTGTCCGTACACATGTGTTCGCGCCCCTCGGGATGACGGACTCGCGTTCCGCCGACTCCACGACCGACATGCCCGAGGACGCGCGGGGGTACGTACGGGCGTACGGCCGCGTGGTCGAGCGGGCGCATCCGCGCTGGTTCACAGCGGGCGGGCACGGGGTGGTCACCACGGCCGACGATCTCGCCGACTGGCTGATCGCACAGAACAACGGCGGTGTCGGCGCGGACGGGCGGCGCGTCGTCTCAGCGCGGGGCGTCGCGATCATGCACACACCGCCCAAGGGCCGGGACTACGCCATGGGCTGGTCGCTCGGCGAGAAGACCGCCGGGACCGGACCGGCACCGCTCCAGCACACCGGTGAGCTGCTGACGCAGAACGCCATCCAGATCCTGCTTCCGGAGCGGAAGATCGGCATCGCCGTCGTCAGCAACACGGGCATGGTCTCCGGCGACGACAGCGCGGGGATCGCGGACGGCCTGCGGGATCTGGCGGAGGGCAGGCCGGCGGAGATCCGGGAGCCGTTCTCCATGACCGCCGATCCGGTCCTCGCGGCGCTGACGCTGCTGGCTCTGGGGCTGGGCGCGCTCGGCGCCGTACGGGCATCGCGCTGGGCGCGCCGGGCGGAGGGGCGACCGCTGTGGCGGGCGGGTCTTCGGACGGTGCCGTACGTGGCGCTCGTCGCCTTCTTCCCGCTGCTTCCCGAGCTGGTGGGCCTGCTGATGCGGCGGGAAGGCACACTCGGCCAGGTGCTGTATGTGTGGCCCGCGCTGTATGTGTTCGCGGCGGCGGTGTCGCTGGCGTCGGCGGTGGTGATCGCCGCGCGTGGTGTGCACACGGTCCGTACGGCCGTTCGGGCCCGGCGGGCGCCGGGCGTCCCGGGGGCGTCAGGCGACGGAGCCGATTCGGCCGGCGGGCTCCCGGCTCCGGTCGTGGTGGATCGGGGTGTGGGCGCCGGTCAGTGAGACGCCGGTGCCGCCGCGCCGGTTCGCGACGATCTCCGCCGCGATCGACAGCGCGGTCTCCTCCGGCGTGTGCGCGCCGAGGTCCAGGCCGATGGGGCTGCGCAGCCTCGCCAGCTCCAGCTCGGTGACGCCGACGGCGCGCAGCCGCTCGTTGCGGTCCAGATGGGTGCGCCGGGAGCCCATGGCGCCGACGTAGGCGACGGGCAGTTTGAGGGCGAGTTCCAGCAGGGGGATGTCGAACTTGGCGTCATGGGTCAGGACGCAGAGCACCGTACGGCCGTCGGTCTCGGTCGACTCCAGATAGCGGTGCGGCCAGTCCACGACGATCTCGTCGGCCTCCGGGAAGCGGGCGCGGGTGGCGAAGACGGGGCGGGCGTCACACACCGTGACGTGGTACCCGAGGAACTTCCCCACCCTGACCAGGGCGGACGCGAAGTCGATCGCGCCGAAGACGATCATGCGCGGGGCTGGCACGCTCGACTCGACGAGCAGCGTCAGCGGCCGTCCGCAGCGCGAGCCGTCCTCGCCGATCGTGACGGTGCCGGTGCGGCCCGTGTCCAGCTGGGCGCGGGCCTGGTCGGCGGCGGTGCGGTCCAGCTCAGGGTGGCCGCCGAGCGTCCCCTCGTACGCTCCCCCAGGACGTACGAGGAGCGCGCGGCCCCGCAGGTCGGCGGGCCCGTCGGTGACCCGTGCGACCGCCGCCGCCTCGCCCCGGGCTGCGGCGGCGAGCGCGGCCCGCAGCACCTCCCCGCCGGGAGAGTCCGCGCGTACCGGTGTGACGAGGATGTCGATGACGCCGCCGCAGGTCAGGCCGACGGCGAAGGCGTCCTGGTCGCTGTAGCCGAAGGTCTCCAGGACGCTCTCGCCGCTCTCCAGGGCCTCCACGCACAGCTCGTAGACCGCGCCTTCCACGCATCCGCCGGAGACCGAGCCGATCGCCGTGCCCGCGCTGTCCACGGCGAGGGCGGCGCCCGGCTGCCGGGGCGCGCTGCCGCCGACGGCCACCACGGTGGCCACGGCGAAGTCACGTCCCTGCCCGACCCACCGGTCCAGTTCTTCGGCGATGTCCAGCATGTCGGCCTCCTTCGTTCTCAGTATCGGATGCGGGGAGCGGCGCGGCGCGTCAGCCCACCCCGAGCCAGCCCTCGATCGGGTGGAGGGCGAAGAAGACGAGGAAGATCACGGTCAGCCCCCACATGAAAGCGCCGATCTCCCGGACCTTGCCCTGGGCTGTCTTGATGGCGGCGTAGGAGATGACGCCGGCGGCGACCCCGGCGGTGATCTGGTAGGTGAACGGCATGATCACCACGGTCAGGAAGACCGGGACGGCGACCGCGCGGTCGCTCCAGTCCACGTGCCTGGCGTTCTGCATCATCATCGCGCCGATGACCACCAGGGCCGCCGCCGCGACCTCGCCGGGGACGATCTGGGTGATCGGGGTGAAGAAGAGGCACGCGGCGAAGAAGAGGCCGGTGACGACGGAGGCGAAGCCCGTACGGGCGCCCTCGCCGACGCCGGTCGCGGACTCCACGAACACGGTCTGGCCGGAGCCGCCCGCGACGCCGCCGATCACACCGCCGGCGCCGTCGATGAACAGCGCCTTCGACAGGCCAGGCATCCGGCCCTTCTCGTCGGCGAGTTTCGCCTCCGTACCGACGCCGATGATGGTGGCCATCGCGTCGAAGAAGCCGGCGAGCACGAGCGTGAAGACGATCATGCCGACCGTCATGGCGCCGACCTCGCCCCAGCCGCCGAACTCGATGTCGCCGAAGAGCGAGAAGTCCGGCATGGAGACGGCGCCGCCGGTCAGTTCGGGCGGTCCGCTCGCCCACGCCTTGGCGCCGATGACACCGGCGGCGTTCAGTACGGCGGCGACGGCCGTGCCGACGACGATGCCGATCAGGATCGCACCGGGCACCTCGCGGGCCTGGAGCATGAAGATCAGGAGGAGTGTGACGGCGAAGATCAGCACGGGCCAGCCGGCCAGTTCGCCGGCCGGGCCCAGGGTGACGGGTCCGCCGCCCTGCGAGGCGTGCACGAAGCCCGCCTTGACGAGGCCGATCAGCGCGATGAAGGTGCCGATGCCCATCGTGATCGCGTGCTTGAGGGCGAGCGGGATGGCGTTCATGATCATCTCGCGCAGGCCGGTGACGACCAGCAGCATGATCACGACCCCGTACATCACGCACATGCCCATGGCCTGCGGCCATGTCATGTTGGGCGCGACCTGGGTGGAGATGACGCCCGAGACGGAAAGCCCGGCGGCGAGGGCCAGCGGCACCTTGCCGACGAAACCCATCAACAGCGTGGTGACGGCCGCCGCGACGGCGGTGGCGGTGATCAGCGCGGGCTGGCCGAGCACATTGCCCGCGACGTCCTTCCCGCCCAGGATCAGCGGGTTGAGCAGCAGGATGTACGCCATGGCCATGAAGGTCGTGACGCCGCCGCGCACTTCACGCGCGACGGTGGAACCCCGCTGGGATATATGGAAATACCGGTCGAGCCAGGACCGTCCGGCCGGGGGACGCGAGCCTGGGCCCGCGTCATCGGCGGTGGTCCTGGGCTGTACGGACTGCTGGGTCATGGTGCCTACTCCCAAGGTTCACAGGGGCACCCGCGTGAAGACTCCAGATGCGGGATTTGGGATGGTGCGTCGGCTGCACGACCCGGGGGACGGCCCGAGGCGAACTGGGGTTTTCCTGTGGCGGTGCCGTGTGTCAGGTGCCGGTGAGATGCTCCGGCCTGACCGGCGTCCTGTTCAGCTCCAGCCCCGTCGCGTCGCGGATCGCCGCGAGCACGGCGGGGGTCGACGACAGGGTCGGTGCCTCGCCGATGCCACGCAGCCCGTACGGCGCGTGCTCGTCGGCGAGTTCGAGCACGTCGACGGGGATGGTCGGCGTGTCGAGGATGGTGGGGATCAGATAGTCCGTGAAGGACGGGTTGCGGACCTTGGCGGTCTTCGGGTCGACGATGATCTCCTCCATGACGGCCACGCCCAGGCCCTGGGTGGTGCCGCCCTGGATCTGGCCGAGGACCGACAGCGGGTTGAGCGCCTTGCCGACGTCCTGGGCCACGGCCAGCTCGATCACCTTGACCAGGCCCAGCTCCGTGTCCACCTCGACCACCGCGCGGTGCGCGGCGAACGAGTACTGGACATGGCCGTCGCCCTGCCCCGTACGCAGGTCGAAGGGCTCGGTGGGGCGGTGGCGCCATTCGAGTTCGATGTCGACCGACTCGCCCTCCAGGACATCGGCCAGATCGGCCAGGACCTCGCCGCCGTCGGTGACGACCTTGCCGCTTTCGAGCAGCAGCTCGGCCGTGGCCCAGGCGGGGTGGTACGTACCGAACTTGGCGCGGCCGATCTCCAGGACCCGCTCGCGGACGTGCTCGCAGGTGTTCTTGACGGCGCCGCCCGTGACATACGTCTGACGGGACGCGGAGGTCGAACCGGCGGACCCCACACGGGTGTCGGCCGGCTGGATCGTCACCTGTGCGACACCCAGCTCGGTGCGGGCGATCTGCGCGTGGACGGTGACGCCGCCCTGGCCGACCTCCGCCATCGCGGTGTGCACGGTGACGACCGGCTCGCCGCCCACGACCTCCATCCGCACCCGGGCGGTGGAGTAGTCGTCGAAGCCCTCGGAGAAGCCGACGTTCTTGATGCCGACCGCGTAGCCCACACCCCGTACGACGCCTTCGCCGTGCGTGGTGTTGGAGAGACCGCCGGGCAGCGCCCGTACGTCAGCAGCCTCGCCCGCCGTGAGCCACTGCCGCTCCGGCGGCATGGGACGCGCCTTGACGCGGCGCAGCAACTCGGCGACGGGGGCGGGCGAGTCGACGCGCTGGCCCGTGGGCAGGAGCGTGCCCTGCTCCATGGCGTTGAGCCGGCGGAACTCCACCGGATCCATGTCGAGCCGGGCGGCGAGCTTGTCCATCTGCGCCTCGTAGGCGAAGCACGCCTGTACGGCTCCGAAGCCGCGCATCGCCCCGCAGGGCGGGTTGTTGGTGTAGAGCGCCAGTGCCTCGATGTCGACGTCGTCGACGGCGTAGGGGCCGACGGAGAGCGACGAGGCGTTGCCGACGACGGCGGGGGACGCGGAGGCGTACGCGCCGCCGTCCAGCACGATCCGGCACTTCATGTGCGTGAGCTTGCCGTCCTTGGTGGCCCCGTGCTCGTACCAGAGCCTCGCCGGGTGCCGGTGCACATGCCCGAAGAAGGACTCGAAGCGGTTGTAGACGATCTTGACGGGCTTGCCGGTGCGCAGCGCGAGCAGACAGGCGTGGATCTGCATCGACAGGTCCTCGCGGCCCCCGAAGGCGCCGCCGACACCGGAGAGCGTCATCCGGACCTTGTCCTCGGGCAGTCCGAGGACGGGCGCGATCTGGCGCAGGTCCGAGTGGAGCCACTGCGTGGCGACGTACAGATCGACGCCGCCGTCCTCGCCCGGCACGGCGAGGCCGGACTCCGGGCCGAGGAACGCCTGGTCCTGCATGCCGAAGACGTACTCGCCGGAGACGATCACATCCGCGCGCCCGGCCGCCGCGTCTGCGTCGCCGCGCACGATGGGCTGGCGGTGCACGATGTTCGGGTGCGGTACATGGCCGGCGTGGTGGTCGTCGCGGTTCTCGTGGACCAGCGGGGCGCCGTCGGCGGTGGCGGACGCCTCGTCGGTGACGACGGGCAGCTCCGCGTAGTCGATCCGGATCTTGGCGGCGGCGCGGCGCGCGGTCTCGGGGTGGTCGGCGGCGACGAGCGCGACTGGCTCGCCGTGGTGGCGGACCTTGCCGTGGGCGAGTACGGGGGTGTCCTGGAACTCCAGGCCGTACCGCTTCACCCCGGTCGGCAGGTCGTCGTGGGTGAGGACGGCGTACACGCCGGGGGTGGCCAGCGCCTCGGCGGTGTCGATCGAGCGGATCTCGGCGTGCGCGACGGTGCTGCGCAGGGTGTGGCCCCAGAGCATGTCCTCGTGCCACATGTCGGATGAGTACGCGAACTCGCCGGTGACCTTCAGGGTGCCGTCGGGGCGGAGCGTGGACTCGCCGATGCCGCCCCTGGTCGGGGTGCCCTGCGTGATGTCGGTGGGTGTACCGGTGGTTGCCATGGTCAGACCGCCTCGGACTGCCGGGCGGCCGCGAGGCGGACCGCGTCGAGGATCTTCTCGTAGCCGGTGCAGCGGCAGAGGTTGCCGGAGAGCGCCTCGCGGATGTCCGCGTCGGACGGCGAGGGGTTGCGCTCCAGCATCTCGTCGGCGGCGATCAGCAGTCCGGGGGTGCAGAAGCCGCACTGCACGGCGCCGGCGTCGATGAACGCCTCCTGGATGGGCGAGAGTTGGGCGGACTCGCCGCCCGGGTGCGCTTCGGCGCGGTGCTTCGCGTAGTCGGCCAGGCCCTCGACGGTGACCACGTCGCGGCCCTCGGCCTGCCCGGCGGCCACGAGGCACGCACAGACCGGCACACCGTCGAGGCGGACCGTACAGGAGCCGCATTCGCCCTGTTCGCAGGCGTTCTTCGAGCCGGGCAGGCCCATCCGCTCACGCAGGACGTACAGCAGGGACTCGCCCTCCCAGACGTCGTCGGCCTCCTGGGGACGGCCGTTGACCGTGAAGTTCACACGCATCGTTACGCAGCTCCTTCCAGCGTGGTGCCGGTGGCCCGGTACTGCTCCCAGGTCCAGCCGAGCGTGCGGCGGGCCATGATGCCCACCGCGTGACGGCGGTACTTCGCGGTGCCGCGCACGTCGTCGATCGGGTTGCACGCGCCGGACACGAGGCCGGCGAACCGCTTGGCGACCGACGGGGTGATGACCTTGCCGTTCTCCCAGAAACCGCCCTCCTCCAACGCCGCGTTGAGGAACTCCTCGGCGGCGCGGGCCCGCAGCGGGGTGGGCGCGGCGGAGCCGATGCCGGTCTTCACGGTGCGGGTGTCGGGGTGCAGCGCGATGCCGAACGCGCAGACGGCGATGACCATCGCGTTGCGCGTGCCGACCTTGGAGAACTGCTGCGGTCCCGACGCCTTCTTGATGAGGACGGCCCTGATCAGTTCGTCCGGGTCCAGGGCGTTGCGCTTCACGCCCGTGTAGAAGTCCTCGACGGGGATGCGGCGGACGCCCCGTACGGATTCCGCCTCCACCTCGGCGCCCGCCGACAGGAGCGCGGGGTGCGCGTCCCCGGCGGGTGAGGCCGCGCCGAGGTTGCCGCCGACGGATCCCCGGTTGCGGATCTGGGGCGAGCCGACGGTGTGCGAGGCGAGCGCGAGGCCCGGCAGCTCGGTCCGCAGATGTTCCATGATCCTGGTGTACGGGACGGAGGCGCCCAGCCTGACGTGCTTATCGCCGACCTCCCATTCGCTCAGTTCGCCGATGCGGCCCAGGTCCATCAGGTACTCGGGCCTTCGGTGGTCGAAGTTGATCTCGACCATGACGTCGGTGCCACCCGCGATGGGGACGGCGGCGGGGTGCTCGGCCTTGGCGGCGAGCGCCTCCTCCCAGCTCGCGGGGCGAAGGAAGTCCATGAGTGGCTCTCTTGTCCGGTTTGCTCGCGGATATTCACTAGGTCCTGTCCGGGCGATCTTCGCCGGGACAGGACCTAGCTGTTAACGCTGTGTGGCCCAAGTACACCGGCCGTGCCCCGTCCGGTGCAGTCACCGAAACCATGAAGGAGTTGTCTGGGCCGCTTCCGGGTCTTGTAGATTCGAACAAATGGCGACGCGGGGACGAGACAGATCGGCGGCGACGAGATGCGGCTGCGCGCACTGCTGGAGACCGACGCGCTGGGGCTGCGGCTGCTCGGCGGCAGGGACGAGCTCGACCGGACCGTACGGGGGGTGATGACCACCGACCTGCGGGACCCGAGCCGCTATCTGTCGGGCGGTGAGCTGGTCCTGACCGGTCTGGCCTGGCGGCGTACGCCCGAGGACTCAGAGCCCTTCGTACGGCTTCTCGTGGGCGCCGGGGTCGCGGGGCTGGCGGCCGGTGAGGCGGAGCTCGGCGCGATCCCGGACGATCTGGTCGCGGCGTGCCGGGGGCACCGGCTGCCGCTCTTCGTGGTGAACGAGTCCGTGGCGTTCGCGGCGATCACCGAGTACGTGGTGCGGCAGGTCTCCGGTGAGCGCGCCGGTGACCTGGCCGCCGTCGTCGACCGGCACCGCAGACTGATGACGTCGGGTCCGGCCGGCGGCGGGCCCGAGGTCGTGCTGGATCTCCTCGGGACCGACCTGGACCTGCGGGCCTGGGTGCTCTCGCCCACCGGGCGGCGGATCGCGGGCGCGAGCCGGCCGCTGCCCGCCGCGAAGGGCGCGGCGCTGGCGACGGAGCATCTGGCGGCGACGCGCGCGGGGCGGCGGGCGCCGCACCGGGTGGCCGTGGACGGGACGACGTACTCGCTGTTTCCCGTACGGCGGCCGGACCGTGGCAGGGCGACGACGGCGGGCGGCGCGGACGCGGACGTACGCGAGAGTGTCCTGTCCGACTGGCTGCTGGCCGTGGAGGCGGACGCCGGTGAGTGGGCCGCGCCCCGGCTGGATCTGCTCCAGGGCGTCACCCAGCTGATCGCGGTCGAACGGGAGCGGCGGGACGCGGCGCGTACGGTACGGCGCCGGCTGGCCCAGGAGATCGTGGAACTCGTCCAGGCGGGCGCCCCGCCCGCCGAGATCGCGGCGCGGCTGAGGGTCGCGGCGCCGGTGCTGCTGCCGGGGCAGGGGGCGGCCCCGCACTGGCAGATCGTGGTGGCGCGCGTCGACTGGCGGGACGGGAACGGCGGGGAAGGCGCAGGGGGTGCGGACGGCTCGCGGGGCGCGGTCGGATCGGGGGAGGTCGCGCGGTCGCTGCTGGAGGAGATCCTGGTCGATCCGGGGGCGGCGGGCATGGAGTGCGGCGACCGGATCGCGGTGGCGCACACGGACGGCGAGGCGATCGCGCTGCTGCCGACGGCGGCCCCAACCGCCGAGGGCGAGGGCGGCGGGGACGGGGACGCGGCCGGAGCCGGAGCCGGGGACGCGAAGCCGGCGGACGGGGGACTCCGGGCGGACGCGCTGCTGGCCGCCGTACAGGCACCGCTGGCCGCCGGTCTGGCCGACGACGGCCGGCTGACCCTGGGCGTCAGCGCCGCCGTGCACTCGGCCGACGGCCTGCGCGGCGCGCTGGAGGAGGCCCGGCACGCCCGCCGGGTGGCCGCGGCGCGTCCCGGGCGGGTGTGCGCGGCCGGGCACCACGAACTGGCCTCGCACGTACTGCTGCTGCCGTTCGTCCCGGACGACGTACGGCGCGCGTTCACCGCGCGGCTGCTCGACCCGCTGCGGGACTACGACCGCCGCCACCGCGCCGAACTGGTGACGACACTTGAGGCGTTCCTCGACTGCGACGGCTCCTGGACCCGCTGCGCGGCCCGGCTGCATCTGCATGTGAACACGCTGCGGTACCGGGTGGGGCGTATCGAGCAGCTGACGGGGCGCGATCTGTCCCGCCTGGAGGACAAGCTCGACTTCTTCCTGGCGCTCCGGATGAGCTGACGCCGAGCTGTGTGCCGGGCCCCGCTGTGCCGCGCTGTGCCGCGCTGTGCCGCGAACCGCGTCACCCGGTGCCAGGTTGACCGCCGTCACCCGTGGCGGTCACGGCGAGATCCAACTCCTTGACGTGGACAGGCCCATGGGCCGCCCGCGCGGTGAACTCCCCACCGTCAGGCGGCCTGACGGCCTCGCTGGTCAGCCGGGGTACGCGCACCGGCGAAGACCCTTCCGCGGTGCGCTCGCGGGCGGTTCGACGGGACGTCGAACGAGCCCTTGTCGACCCCTTGTTGACCAAGGCATTGTGAATTTTTTCACCTGAGCTATTGGCCCGGCGTGCCGATCCGTGCTGAGATGCGGGAGAACTCAACAGCACAAAGGCGCGCTCGGGGAGGGCAATGTGGCGGATACCGCCATGTCTGGTTCCGGATCCACTACCGGTGACGACCCACTCCAGACCGCGGTATGGCGGCTGCGCTCGCGCGGCTGTTGGACCGACGCGGCCGCCCTGCTCGCGCCCCATCCGGGGGCGGCGCCCTCGCTCCAGCGGGCGTCACTGCTGGTGGAGCGGTGCCTGTTCACCGGTGAGGGCTGGCCCGAGGCCGAGGACGCGCTCCGGGTCGCCGAGGCCACCGCGCGTGAGGACGACGAACGGGGCGGCGCGGCCAGCGAGCGCGGGCATCTCGCGTACGCGGCCACCATCCTCGGAGTGCGCGACCGCGCCGACGAGGCACGTGCGGCGCTCGGCCGGGCCGCCGCGCTGCTGGCGCCGACGGCGCTCGCCCGGCCGCTGCTGGACTTCCGGCGCGGGCTGATCGCCGAACACCTCTCGGACTCCCCGCAGTCGGCCCTGGCCGCCTACCGGCGCGCCCACGCGGGCGCCACCGCGCACGGACAGACCTTGCTGCTCTCCTTCACCTGGCGCCATCTGGCCGGACTCGCCCTGCGCGAGGGCGAGTTGGCAGAGGCGCGGCACGGCTTCGGCGAGTCCCTGCGGATCCGTGAGGAGCTGGGCTATCTGGTCGGTACGGCTCCGGCACTCGCCGCGCTGGCCGACGCCGAACCGGAGCCGGAGGCGACGCGCCTGCGCGCGGAGGCGGGACGGCTGTTCCGGCTGCTCGACGGCGTCCCGACGTGGCTGGCGGCGCAGCTCGCGCCGAGCCCGGCGGCCTGAGAGCCTGTCCGGTGGCCTTCGATCGGATAGTGGACGCGGTCTGGTGCGTGCGATTCCAAGGCGCCGGGATGCCCTTGTAGCGGAGCTACTTGGGCATTTCGGCAACGCGGGAAGCGTGCGTGCCAGGGCGTGGACGCCCGGTCAGAGGCCACCCGACAGGCTCTGAGCCGAGCCTGTCGGAGCCCCGCGGCTCACCGGGGCGTTGTCGGACCCGGCGCAGCCGCGTGGGGGCCTGGCCCCACGCCCGCCGGGTCCAGGTCACCCGCCGCCGGGCTCTTGCGCGCCTGCGGGCCGGCCCTGCGCAACAGCCGCTCCAGCGGGTGCTCCACCCACTGGTACGCCAGCCCCGCCACGGCCAGGCTGATCACGATCGCCAGCAGCCAGAAGCCCGCGGTGGTGGCCAGGGACTCCGTACGGCCGTAGCGGGCGAGCAGGGAGCGGATGACGATCTCGTGCACCAGGTACCAGGCGAAGGACCAGTGCCCCAGCCGTACCGCCCACGGCCCGCCAAGACCCGTCCGGCTGCCCCGCAGGTCCGCCTGGGCCGCCGCGCACACGAGCAGGGCGAAGATCGGCGCGGAGAGCAACTGCGAGGCACTGTACGGGCTGTACCAGAGACTGTCGGGAACGGCCTCGTGCCACGGCACCAGCGCCAGATGCCAGAGCACGACCAGTCCGATCGCCGCCGGAAGCCCGACCGGTGAGCTCCGGCCGCGCTTGACGGCGAGTCCGGCGGCCACACCGATCACGAACTGGAGCATGCGGGTCGGCGGGAAGTAGTCGAGCAGCCATACGCGGGTGGCGCCGGTCTCGATCAGGGCACTGGCGAACCAGACGCCGACGAGCGCGGCGCTCATCGTCACCATCACCCAGAGGCGGCCCCGGCCGGTTCGCAGCAGCGGCAGCATCATGAGCAGCGGGAAGACCAGATAGAACCAGGCCTCGTCGCTGAGCGACCAGGCCGCCGGGTTCGCGCCCTTCTGGATGACCGTGTCGGGGGACCAGGCGTGCACCATGAGCAGCGTGGCGAGCACGGCCTTGGCGGACACCTCCTTGCCGATCGCGATCCAGACGGCGACGGAGGCCGCCGACGTCACCGCGAGCAGGGGCCAGATACGGGCGAAGCGCCGCCACAGGAAGACCTTGGCGGGCACGCGCTGACCGTCGTAGGTCCAGGCGAGCACGAAGCCGGACAGGACGAAGAAGAAGGTGACGCCGCTGCGCCCGTACCAGGTGGCCTGGCTGAGCCCGGGGATCTCGCCGACCTGCCGGGACAGGTGGTAGAGCACCACGATCAACGCGGCCCAGAACCGCAGCCCGGTGAGGGACGGCAGCCGGTCCCGGCCGGAGAGACCTGACCGGTCGGCAGTGGTGGCTGGCTGACGAGCACTGCTGGCGCGCATGACGTCCCGTGGTGTGGATGATGACCGGAAGATGAAGACTGGGTGACGCTACCCGTACACGCGCGCGACGCCAAAGCGGGGACAGGAGGTCAGCCCGCGCCGCCCGTGAAGTGTTCGCGGACCAGCGTGCGCACGGCCGGCAGGTCCCCGGCGATCAGCGCGTCCAGGAGCGCGGAGTGCTCGGCCGCGTCCGCGACGAGCGCGGCCCTGATCGTCCTCGGTGCGCCGGCGAGGGGCCACTGGGCGCGGCGGTGCAGCTCGTCGGCGACCATGACGAGCTGGTGGTTGCCGGAGAGACGCAGGAGCGCGCCGTGGAAGGCGCGGTCGCGCTCCGCGTAGGCGGCGAGATCGCCGCACGCCGCCGCCTCTGTGGTGGCCTCGGCCAGCGGGCGCAGTTCCGCCCAGCGCTCGGCGGCGACGGTACGGGCCAGCCCCAGCATCACCGGGACCTCGATCAGCGCGCGTACCTCGGCCAGCTCGGCGAGGTCGCGGGCGGTGCGCTCGGCGACCCGGAAACCCCGGTTGGGCACGACCTCCACGGCACCTTCGAGTACGAGCTGCTGCATGGCCTCGCGTACGGGGGTCGCCGACACTCCGAAGCGCTCGCCGAGCGCGGGGCCGGAGTAGACCTGGCCGGGCGCCAGCTCGCCGCTGACGAGGGCGGTACGGAGCGCGGCGAGGATCTGGCCGCGTACGGAGTGACGCCGCACCGGGCGGCGCACGGCGGGCTCGGCCGAAGGAGCCGAGCCGTCCTGGCCGGTGCGGGGCGTGTCGTGCCCGTGCTCGTGTCTGTGCTCGCCGCGTGCCTGCTCGGGGACCCGCGGGGGACCGCCGGCCCGGGTCTCGCCCGGCGACGACGCCCGTTCCCGGGGCGCGGAGGGCCTGGCCGCGTCGTCGCGCGCTCTGCTCCGCTCCACGACGACTCCTCCTCCATCCGGCCCGGCTCGCGCATCAGGGGTCCCCGGAGCACCATAGGCGGACGGGGGAACAGTTCACACATCCATCGTGTCGGGTAAGGTAAGCCTCACCTTCAGACGAGCGCGATTCGGTGGTTCCAAGGATGTCTGTGCCCGCTCTGCTGCCCGGTCACCTCTCACCGGTCGCCGACGCCTACCGGCGTCTGACCGAGGTGTTCCCCTCCCTGGGCATCGACGAGCTCCCCGCCGGCGAACGGCCCGCGGCGGACGAGGGCTGGGTCGGCGCCACCGACCTCGCGGCGGGCGGCCCCGCGGTCGACGCCTTCCTCGCCTGGGACGACGCGCAGGTGGTGCGCGACTACGGACAGCGGGCCCGCCCCGATGTCGTCGCGACCTTCGGACTGCACCGGTACTCCTGGCCCGCCTGCCTGTTGATCACCGTGCCGTGGTTCATGAGCCGCCGGGTGCCGAGGGTGCCGGTGGAGAACGTCGCCTTCCAGAGGACGCGGAGCCGGATGGCCGTCCGCGTGGACGAGTTCGCCTGCCTGCCCGGTGACCCGGCCGCCGAACTGCCGGGCGCCCGGGTCGTGGCGGACGAGGAGGCGCTGCGCGCCGAGGTGCGCGACGCGGTGGCCGAGCATCTCGGCCCGGTGCTGGCCGCGTTCGGGCCGCGCATGCGGCGGCGTGACCGCGCGCTGTGGGGCATGGCGACCGACGAGATCGTCGAGGGCCTCTGGTACGTCTCGCATCTTTTGGGCGAGGAGCGTCGGGCGATGTCGGAGCTGGAACTGCTGCTGCCGGGCACGACGAAGCCGTACGTCGGTACGGCGGGCTTCCGTGAACTGCCGGGCCCCGGCGGCGAGTCGCTGCCGACCAGGGACCGGGCGAGCTGCTGCCTCTTCTACACGCTGCGGCCCGATGACACATGCGTGACCTGTCCGCGTACCTGTGACTCCGAGCGCGTCCGCCGGCTGAGCGCGAACAGCAACTGATCGCTCCGGTCTGGTTCGCCGGGCCATTCCACCCGTTCGGGTGGCTTAGTATCGAACGCAACTCGCGCTCCACAGGCATCCGTTCGAGCAGATCGCCCCTATTCGCGCGCCCTCGCGCCTCGTTGGCGTTCTCTTGTCCCGAAACCCCCTGAGCGCGGTCACGGTTCGGCCAATATGGCGCCCGAACCGCCCCACTGCGATGCAAGGGACACCGCATGCGACTGACCGACATATCCAACTGGCTGCTTCCGGGCGTCGTGATGCTCGTCGGAGTCCTGGTGGCGGTGGCAATGGTCACGCGCGGCAAGCGCGCCGGCGTCAAGACCGCGACCGAGGACTCCTGGGAACGCAGCGAGGAGCGCCGCAGACGGAAGGAAGCGGTGTACGGCACCGCCTCCTACGTACTGCTGTTCTGCTGCGCGGCCGTGGCCGCCGCGCTCTCCTTCCACGGGCTCGTCGGCTTCGGCCGGCAAAACCTCAACCTCACGGGCGGCTGGGAGTATCTCGTCCCCTTCGGTCTCGACGGGGCGGCGATGTTCTGCTCCGTACTGGCCGTGCGCGAGGCCAGCCACGGTGACGCGGCTCTCGGCTCGCGGCTGCTGGTGTGGACGTTCGCCGGTGCGGCGGCCTGGTTCAACTGGGTACACGCGCCGCGCGGTCTGGGCCACGACGGAGCGCCGCAGTTCTTCGCGGGCATGTCGCTCTCGGCCGCCGTGCTCTTCGACCGGGCGCTGAAGCAGACCCGCCGCGCCGCGCTGCGCGAACAGGGGCTGGTACCGCGTCCGTTGCCGCAGATCCGGATCGTCCGGTGGCTGCGGGCGCCCCGTGAGACCTTCGGCGCCTGGTCGCTGATGCTGCTCGAAGGCGTACGCACGCTGGACGAGGCGGTCGACGAGGTACGCGAGGACCGCAGGCAGAAGGAGCAGAACAAGCACCGGCGGCGTGAGCAGGAGAAGCTGGGCCGGGCCAGGATCAAGGCGCTCAACCGGCAGCACCGGGCCTGGGGGCGCGGCCGTGGCCGACAGGTCGAACTGCCTGCGGCGGCGGCCGTACCGGCCGTCGGCGGCTCTTCGAGCTCGCCGCCCGCCGTGGGTCCCGCCGCGCCGGAGCCTGTCATACCCGGTCTCCGCGAACCGGACCCGTTCCCCGTACCCTCCCGGCCCTCGCTTCAAGCGGTGAAGGGGTCGGAGGGCCGCACGGTCGACCTGACCGCCGAAGACGACACGATGGCGCTGCCGAGGCTCGACTCCCTGGAGCGCAAGCTCAAGGACCTTGAGCAGCAGTTCGGCTGAGCGTCTTCCCCGGGAACGACACCGTGGGTGCGCACACGACCGGCGTGACGGAGGGCCGTCGCGCCGGTCGGTCGTACGAGCGCCGCGGAAGGCGCCTCAGGCGGCCACCGCCGCCTCGCCGTCCAGCTCGAACCAGACCATCTTGCCCAGCCCCTGCGCCCGCACGCCCCACGCGTCGGCGAGCCCCTCCACCAGGACCAGCCCCCGACCGTGCGTCCCGTCGTCCACGTCGGGCTCGTTGGGTGTCGGCGGCGCGTCGACGAAGTCCCGCACCTCCACCCGTAGCCGCGAATCCGCGACAGTGGCCTTGACGACCGCTCCGTGGTCGGTGTGCACCAGCGCGTTGGTGACCAGTTCGCTCGTCAGCAGCTCGGCCACCTCGGCCGATTCACGCTCCTGCCAGTGGCTCAGCAGCTCGCGCAGCGCGTGTCTGACCTCGGGCACCGCCGTGAGGTCGGCGCCCTCCACTCTTCTGAGCAATTGTTTGCGCAGCAGTCGCGCCTGCTCCCCCGTGCCGTTCATGTCCCCCATCCCCCCATGCCGCTGCTGTCTTGGCGAGCTTCCCCTCGTGAACGCTCTCCCCGAGATGCATGCCCCGCACACCACCGGCCACGCATGACGATCCGGGAACGGTGTCACGGTGAGTGCCCGGTGCTCCTCCTGGGAAGTGAGGGGTTGCGAGATCCGCCGGACACCTGGAGTCTGCCGTTCCGGAAGGCTGAGCCGTAGAACTGAGGAGCCTTGATGCACGACGACCGCACCCTGGTGGAGGGCCGTCTGGAGCGCGCCCTGCGCCAGTTCATCCGCCCCGCGCAGTACGCGGCGAGGACGCCGCTGGCCCTCTCCGTCTGGGAGGTGCCGGGCGAGCCGGTGCCCGTGGGACAGGCTCTCCAGGGCACGTACACGCCGTTCGAGACGGGTACGCCGTGGGGACCGCCCTGGTCGACCAGTTGGTTCCGGCTGGAGGGAATCGTCCCCGACGAGTACGCGGGGCTGCGCGTGGAGGTCGTGATCGACCCCGGCTTCACCGGCGAGGGACCCGGCTTCCAGGCCGAGGGGATGGTGTACGACGCGGCCGGGGTGCCCATCAAGGGGGTGCACCCGCGGAACCGGCACGTCCCGGTCGGTGCCCCGGCCGCGGGCGGCGAGGCGATCCATCTGCTCCTCGAAGCGGCGGCGAACCCGTCGATGCCGGGCGACTTCATGCCCTCGGCCCTCGGAGACGTGCGGACGGCCGGTAACAGCCCGCTGTACACCTTCGCCACCGCCGACATCGCCGTGCTGGACGAGAACGTGTGGCATCTGGTACTCGACATCGAGGTGCTGTCCGAGCTGATGGCGGAGCTGCCCGCCGACCGGTCGCGGCGGCACGAGATCCTGCGCGCCCTGGAGAACATGCTGGACGCGCTCGACCTGCACGACGTGGCGGGCACGGCGGTGGCGGCCCGCGCCGAGCTGGCCGGGGTCCTCTCCCGCCCCGCCTCGCCCAGCGCGCACCGCGTCTCGGCTGCCGGGCACGCGCACATCGACTCGGCCTGGCTGTGGCCGCTGCGCGAGACGGTTCGGAAGGCGTCGCGCACGTTCGCCAATGTCACCGCGCTCGCCGGGGAGTACCCGGAGCTGGTCTTCGCCTGTTCGCAGGCCCAGCAGTACGCGTGGGTCAAGGAGCACCAGCCGCACATCTGGGAGCGGATCAAGAAGGCCGTGGCGGACGGCAACTGGTCGCCGGTGGGCTCGATGTGGGTGGAGTCGGACGCCAACATGCCGGGCGGCGAGGCGCTGGCCCGGCAGCTCGTGCACGGGACACGCTTCTTCCGGGAGGAGCTGGGGGTCGAGACGGAGGAGATCTGGCTGCCGGACTCCTTCGGCTACACGGCCGCCTTCCCCCAACTGGCCAAGCTGGCGGGCGTGAAGTGGTTCCTCACCCAGAAGCTGTCGTGGAACCAGACCAACAAGATGCCGCACCACACGTTCTGGTGGGAGGGCATCGACGGCAGCCGGGTCTTCACGCACTTCCCGCCGGTCGACACCTACAACGCGCAGTTCCACGCGTCCGAACTGGCCCATGCCGAGCGGAACTTCGCCGACAAGGGCCGGGCCTCGCGCTCGCTGGTCCCGTTCGGCTGGGGCGACGGCGGTGGTGGTCCCACCCGCGAGATGCTGGAGAAGGCGCGCCGGCTGAAGTCCCTGGAGGGCTCGCCGCGCGTCGACATCGAGAAGCCCGCCGCGTTCTTCGCCGCCGCCGAGCGGGAGTACGGGGAGAAGGCCCCGGTCTGGTCGGGCGAGCTCTATCTGGAGCTGCACCGGGCGACGTACACGACGCAGGCGAAGACCAAGCAGGGCAACCGCCGCAGTGAACACCTCCTGCGGGAGGCCGAGTTGTGGGCGACGGTCGCCGCGCTGCGGACCGCGTCGTACGCCTATCCGTACGAGGAGCTGGACCGGCTGTGGAAGACGGTGCTCCTGCACCAGTTCCACGACATCCTGCCGGGGTCGTCCATCGCGTGGGTGCACCGTGAGGCCAGGGACACCTACGCCCGGGTCCGCGAGGAGCTGACGGAGATCACGGCGGCGGCCGTCGCGGCGCTCGGTGGTGGCGGCAAGGCGGTGCTCAACACCTCGCCGTACGAGCGTACGGAGATCATCGAGGCCGATACCGCGGATATCCCGGAGGGCGCCGCGGCGCAGGCGCTGAACGGCGAGGGGCGCTCGGCGGTCGCGGTGCGGGTGCCCGCGCTGGGCGCGACGGGGCTGGCCGCCGCCGAACCGGCGGGGGCGGCCCCGGACGTGACGACGCGCTCCGCGGGCTCGGACGTGATCACCCTGGACAACGGGCTGCTGCGGGTCACCGTCGACCGTGACGGCCTGCTCACCTCGGTGACGGATCTGACGTCCGGCCGTGAGGTTCTGGCGCCGGGCAGCCGCGGCAATCTGCTCCAGCTGCACCCGGACCACCCCAACCAGTGGGACGCCTGGGACATCGACCGGCACTACCGCCGTCGGCACACCGACCTCACGGCGGCCGAGTCCGTGCAGTTGGTCGAGCAGGGCCCGCTGCGGGCGACGGTCCGTGTGGTGCGTACGTTCGGCAGGTCGTGGATCGTCCAGGAGATCCGGCTCGCGGCCGGCAGCCGGCGCGTGGACGTCGTCACCGAGGTCGACTGGCAGGAGTCGGAGAAGGTGCTGAAGGCGGCCTTCCCGCTGGACGTGCAGGCCGAACGGTCCACCGCCGAGATCCAGTTCGGGCATGTGCACCGCGCCACGCACGCCAACACCAGCTGGGACGCCGCCCGGTTCGAGATCTGCGCGCACCGCTGGCTGCGGGTCGCCGAGCCCGGCTACGGCGTGGCGGTGGTCAACGACTCGACGTACGGCCACGACGTGACCCGTACCGCGCACGACGAGGGCGTGGGGACGACCGTGCGGCTGACGCTGCTGCGGGCGCCGCACAGCCCCGACCCGGAGACGGACCTGGGGACGCACCGGTTCAGCTACGCGCTGGTGCCCGGCGCCGAGGTGACCGACGCGGTCCGGGAAGGTCTGGCGCTCAATCTGCCGCTGCGGGTCGCCGTCGCGCCGCCGACCGCGCCGCTGGTGGCGGTCGACCACCCGGCGGTCACGGTGGAGTCGGTGAAGCTCGCCGAGGACCGGAGCGGCGATGTGGTCGTACGGCTCTACGAGTCGGCCGGGAACCGCGCGTCGGCGATGCTGCGGACCGGCTTCCCCGTCGTACAGGCGCACGTCACGGATCTGTTGGAGCGTCCACTGCACGAGGCGGGAACGGGTGCGGACGGTCTGCGGGTCGCCCTGCGGCCGTTCCAGATCCTGACGCTGCGGTTCACGCCCGCGTAGGGGCGGGAGGGGTCAGGGCCGCGGCACGTTGCGCAGGTTGGAGCGTGCCATCTGCACCATGCGGCCCACCCCTCCGTCCAGCACGATCTTGCCCGCGGAGAGCGCGAAGCCCTGCACCATGTCCGCGCTGATCTTCGGCGGGATGGACAGGGCGTTCGGGTCGGTGACGACGTCCACCAGGGCCGGGCCCTTGTGCTTGAAGGCCTCCTTGAGCGCGCCCGCGAGCTGTTTGGGCTTCTCGACCCGGACGCCGAACGCCCCGGCGGCGCGGGCCATGGCGGCGAAGTCGGGGTTGTGGTTCGTGGTGCCGTACGACGGCAGGCCGGCCACCAGCATCTCCAGCTCGACCATGCCGAGTGATGAGTTGTCGAACAGGACGATCTTCACGGGCAGTTGGTACTGGACGAGGGTGAGGAAGTCGCCCATCAGCATCGCGAACCCGCCGTCGCCCGACATGGAGACGACCTGGCGCTCCCGGTCCACGAACTGCGCGCCGATGGCCTGCACCATGGCGTTGGCCATCGACCCGTGGCTGAACGAACCGATCACACGGCGGCGGCCGTTGGGCGAGAGATAGCGGGCGGCCCAGACGTTGCACATGCCGGTGTCGACGGTGAACACGGCGTCGTCGTCGGCGACTTCGTCGAGCACGGACGCGACGTACTCGGGGTGGATCGGGACGTGCTTGTCGACCTTGCGCGTGTACGCCTTGACGACGCCTTCGAGCGCGTCGGCGTGCTTCCTGAGCATCTTGTCCAGGAAGCGGCGGTCGTTCTTCACCCGTACCCGTGGCGTCAGGCAGCGCAGCGTCTCGCGTACGTCGCCCCAGACCGCGAGGTCCAACTGGGAGCGGCGGCCGAGGCGTTCGGGCCTGACATCGACCTGGACGATCTTGACGTCGGTGCCGTCGGGCAGGAAGGCGTTGTACGGGAAGTCGGTGCCGAGCAGGATGAGCAGATCGCACTCGTGCGTGGCCTCGTAGGCGGCGCCGTAACCGAGCAGTCCGCTCATGCCGACGTCGAACTTGTTGTCGTACTGGATCCACTCCTTGCCGCGCAGGGCATGGCCGATCGGGGACTTGATCCGCTCCGCGAACTCCATCACCTCGGCGTGCGCCCCGGCCGTGCCGCTGCCGCAGAAGAGCGTGACGCGGTCCGCGTCGTCGATCATGTCGACCAGCTTGTCGATCTCCAGGTCGCCGGGGCGCGCCGTCGGCCGGGAGGTGACGATGGCGTGCTCGATCGCCTTCGTCGGGGCCGGCCGGGAGGCGATGTCGCCGGGCAGGGTCACCACGCTGACACCGCCCCGGCCGACCGCGTGCTGAATGGCCGTCTGGACCAGCCGGGGCATCTGCTGCGGGTTGGTGATCATCTCGTTGTAGTGGCTGCACTCGTCGAACAGCCGCTCGGGATGGGTCTCCTGGAAGTAGCCGAGGCCGATCTCGCCGGTGGGGATGTGCGAGGCGAGCGCGAGGACCGGGGCCATGGAACGGTGCGCGTCGTAAAGGCCGTTGATCAAGTGCAGATTGCCGGGGCCGCAGGAGCCCGCGCAGGCGGCGAGCCTGCCGGTGATCTGGGCCTCGGCGCCGGCCGCGAAGGCCGCCGCCTCCTCGTGCCTGACCTGCACCCAGTCGATGGCCGCGTTGCGCCGGATGGCGTCGACGACGGGGTTGAGGCTGTCGCCGACGACTCCGTACATCCGCCGCACGCCCGCGCGGGCGAGGATGCCGACGAACTGCTCCGCCACGTTCTGCCTGGCCATGGAAGCGCGCCCTTCTGCCGGGGTCCGGGGCCGGGGCCGACCGGTCTCGGCCCCGGGCCCCTGCGGTACCCGCTGTCCATCAACCCACGCCCCGCGCCGTTACGCCTCCCAGACCGCCACGGCCGTACGGTCGTCGGCGTAACCCTTCACCCGCACCCCGACGTCCGCGAGGAACGCGGCGAGTCCCGGCGGCTCTCCGGAGGCCCAGCGGGCGGCCAGTTCGTCGCCGAGGCCCGGTTCACCGCGCAGCGGCTCCGCGAGGCCGACGCTGGTCAGCAGGAGCGTGTCGGCCGGTCGTGCCACCGAGGCGCGGAAGCGGAACGGCTCCGGCGGGGGCGGCACGGGTGCCTCCACGACCGGGCCTGGCGGCTTGGTGATCTCCAGGTCCATCGTGAGGCGGTCACCGTCCGGGGACTGTTCGGCGAGGGCGTCGGCGGGCGCGGAGCCGAAGCCGAGGACCGGTGCGCCCGTGATGTCGGCGGGCTCGGGGAGCAGCGGCTCCAGGTCCTGCCAGGCGCCGTCCCTGAGCCGGAAGAGCCCGCCGCCGCCGACGCCGAAGAAGACGCGGGTGCGGCAGTCGGGGTCGGCGGAGAGCAGCAGACAGCGCAGGCTCGCGGTGTACTCGTCCGGCTCGCGGCCCAACTCGCCCGCGCGGGCGCGCAGTTTGCCGTAGGTGCGGTCGGTGAGCCGGTGCAGACCCGACTTCAGGTCGCCCCGGCGGCCGGCCCTTATGTCATCGGCGAGCCGGCTGTGGCTGCGGCCGACGGCGCCGCCGATCCACCGGCACGCGTCCGCGGCGGCCAGGTGCGCGCCCTCGGTGGCGCGGGCGCCGGTGGCGACGGCGACCAGGACGAGGGCGCTCGGGCCGACGCCGAAGCGGGCGGTGAGCAGGGCGTCTCTGCGGGGCTCGCCCCGATAGCGCGCCGAGTCCCCGCGCATGGAGGCGGCGCGCAGTGTGTACGTGCCGTACCGGGCGCCGTCGAGCACGGTGTCGGGAAGAAGTTGGCCGAGCTCGTCGGCCCGGCTCGCGGGCAGCGCGGTGGGCTCGGCGTCGTAGGTGGGCGGGCTGTCGCCGACATGGCCGGGGCGGGCGGCGGGAGCGGGCGCGGGCGCCTGTGGCGCCGACGGCGGGGGGTCGTGGGCGGCGCGCGGGTCGCGGGGCGGGGGCGTTTCGGCGGCGGGGGCGGGAGGCTTCGGCGCGGACGCGGGCTTGGCCGGCGGTTCGGGTTCAGGGGTCGGCGGGGGCGGCGGATCGACGGCGCCCGGCAGCGGGCGGGCGTCGCTGGGGCTGAACGCCGGTGGCGGCGGCTCCCACGGCGCCCGCTGCCGGGG
Source organism: Streptomyces sp. NPDC058665 (assembly GCF_042714995.1). Lineage (NCBI taxonomy): Bacteria > Bacillati > Actinomycetota > Actinomycetes > Kitasatosporales > Streptomycetaceae > Streptomyces > Streptomyces sp. NPDC058665. Next base: position 93,020 of record NZ_JBHXRX010000017.1, on the reverse strand, counting down.
CGCACGAGGCGGTGGCGGCGCGACGGGCGCGGGTGCGGGAGGCGGGGGCGCGAGCGGGACGTCCGCCACCGTGGGCTGCGGCGGGGGCGGGGGCTCCGGCGCCTGGATCACCGGGTAGGCGCCGCGCGCCTCCCACCAGGCCAGGGGCCGTGAGACGGGACCGCCGCTCAGGGCCCCCACGTCCTCGTCCTCGTCACCCGGATCTTCTTCGTCGGCGACGTCGATCGCGTCGACGGCCTGTCCGTACCGCTCGCCGAGCGTGTCCGCCGCCGAGTCGAAACGGTCGTCGATCGTGTCGTCCCGCGTCTCGGCGGGACCGGTGTCGGGTGCGGACTCGTCGTACAGCCGGCCCCACCAGTCGTCGGCGGCGGCGGGCCGGTCCCCCTGCTGGCTCATGCTCCTATTGTCGACCGCACAGGGCGTCAGAAAACGGGACACCGGGAAAAATAAGAGGCCGGGCGCGATCACACCGGAGCCCCGTCGGCCCAAGTCCGCCGGGCGACCCCACCCCCCACGGGAAGGACGCCCGGCGGACGTTCGGCAGGCCGGCGCGCACCAGGTGCGCCGACCAGGATTCGGGGCCGGAAACCGACCGTACGACGATCCGTACGCCGATTCGAATCGTAGCGACTCGTCGGGGTTCGACGGGAACGTCCGGGTAATCAGCTTATCCGGCATACGAAGGCCGGCCCACCCACCCCGTACCGGGGCATATCCCTGGGGTCTGTGGATCCGGCAATGTCGCCACATTGGCAGAGTGGCGCGTGATGCGGGGATGATGTGCGCGGCGGGTTTACGCCGTGGCCGGTATCCGCCATCGGTGGCCGGGTTTGAGCGCCGGGTTTGAACGTACGTCCGGGGAGGGGTTCCAGGGGTGCTGGGAGCAATAGGTCTCGACGAGAGACAGGAGTCGGCGTATCGCGCCCTGGTGGCGCTGGGCGCCGCCGAGGCCGCCGATCTGGCACATCGGCTCGCGATTCCCGAGCAGGACACGGAGCGCGCGCTGCGCAGGCTGGAGCAGCAGGGGCTGGCCGCGCAGTCGTCGGCCCGGACGGGCCGCTGGGTCGCCGCGCCGCCCGCGGTGGCCCTGGGCGCGCTGCTCACCCAGCAGCGTCACGAGCTGGAGCGGGCCGAGCTGGCGGCCGTACTGCTCGCGGAGGAGTACCGGGCGGAGTCGGCGGGCCCCGCCGTGCACGATCTGGTCGAGGTGGTGACGGGGGCGAGCGCGGTGGCGCACCGTTTCCACCAGTTGCAGCTGGGCGCGACGGAGGAGATCCGCGCGCTGGTCACCGGCAGGCCGGTGGTGGTGTCGGGGGTGGACAACGAGTCCGAGGAGCGGGTGGTGACGCGCGGCGTCCGCTACCGCGTGGTGATCGAGCGGGAAGTGCTCTCGCTGCCCGACGGGATCACGGAGTTGTCGGCGGCTCTCGGCCGCGAGGAACAGGTACGGGTCGTCGACCGGGTGCCGACGAAGCTGATGATCGCCGACGGGACCCTGGCGATGGTGCCGCTGACGGCGGGCGACGCGGAGCCCGCGGCGCTGGTGGTGCACGCCAGCGGCCTGCTGGAGTCGCTGTCTGGGCTCTTCGAGGCGGTCTGGCGCGACGCGCTGCCCCTGCGTCTGGTGCCGGGCGGGGACGGGGCGGGCCGGGACGGGGCGACGGTGACGGAGGACCCGGCCGACGGCCCCGACGAGACCGACCTGGAAGTGCTCTCGCTGCTGCTCGCGGGGATGACGGACGCGAGTGTCGCCAAGCAGCTCGATCTGGGGCTGCGGACGGTACAGCGCCGGGTGAAGGGCCTGATGGAGCTGGCGGGTGTGACGACCCGGCTCCAGCTGGGCTGGCACGCGTACGAGAAGGGCTGGGTGGCACGCGACCCGCGCGGCTGACCGGGAGGTGGATCGCGAGGTGGATCGCGCCCGCGTGCCACTCCCCCGGGGATCCTGCACCCTGGGCAGATGGACGTGTGGCAGCTCGTGCTGGTGGCCCTGGTCATGCTGCTGGGCGTCATCGGTGTGCTGATTCCCGGCGTGCCGGGGCCCGCCATCGTCTGGGCCGCCGTTGTCTGGTGGGCGCTGAGCGACACCTCGGCGACCGCCTGGGCGGTACTGATCGCGTCCACGGCGCTGCTGCTGCTCAGCCAGGCGCTCAGACCCCTCCTGCCGTCCAGACGCACGCGCCGGACGGGGACGCGACGGCGCACGCTGCTGGCCGGCGGGCTCGCGGGGATCGTGGGGTTCTTCGTGCTGCCGGTGGTGGGCGCTGTCGTGGGCTTCGTCGGCGGGATCTACGCGGTGGAGCGCGTACGGCTGGGCAGCCACCGGGACGGCTGGGCGTCGACACGCACGGTGATGCGGACCTCGGGCTACTCGCTGCTGGTCGAGCTGTTCTGCTGTCTGCTGGTGATGGGCACGTGGATCGGCGCGGCGGTCTGGGGCTGACCTCTGGCCGCCGACCGCCGCGCCGGTCCGCCGACGTACCGTCAGCAGATGGGCACGCCCGGGAGCTGGGCCGCCGGGTGGTCGATGTAGATGTTGGAGATGAAGCCGCCCTGGTCACGCAGCTTGCTCCACCAGTTGTTGGTGTACCCCTCGGCGTTCACGGTGTCGCCCTGCTTCTGGCAGAGGACATGGACGCTGGTCGGGCCGGGCAGCCGGGTGATGATCGCGGCGTTCAGCCGGGCGTCGGCGCGGACGCTGACTCCGGTGCCCCAGGTCATGAAGGGCGTACCGCCGCCTCCGCCGCAGCCGTTGTCGCTGGTGAGGTAGTGCTGGTTGTAGCTGCCGGGGTAGGGAAGACCGCCGCCGTTGATGACGATGTTCTGGCCGACGCCGTTGAGCAGCTGCTCGTAGTGCAGATGGGGGCCGGTGGAGTTGCCGCTGGAGCCGGTGGTGCCGATCTGCTGGCCCTGGTTGACGAACTGTCCGCCGGCCACCGAGAAGGAACCGAGGTGGAAGTAGTACGTCGTCCAGCCGCCGCCGTGGTCGATGGAGATGTAGTTGCCCGCGCCGCTCGGCTGGCTGTGCCGGGTCGCGGTGCCGGCGGCCGACGCGAGGGCGGGGGTGCCGTTGGTGGTGCCGCCGTCGGCGCGTACGAAGTCCAGCGCACGGCGGACCTCCGCCGAATGGTGGCTGTAGGTCCACCGCTGGCCGCACGGGTAGGGGGCCTTGAAGTTGGGCGCCGCGGCCACGGCTGCCGTGTCGGAGGCGCCGGCCTCGGCCGCTTCCGCCGCTCCGGCGGGTACCGTCAGCATCCCGACGAGTACGAGGAGCGCACCGGCGAATGTGGTCGATAGGCGTCTGAGACGGGTCACGAATGCTCCCGGGTGTGGGGGTTGCAGACGGTCGGGCGGGGAGCCGCGGACCGCTGCGAGACGCGGCAAAAGTAGCGACGGGCGCTCGTCCTCGACAACGACTGGACGGCGCCTTTCGTCGGAGATGAAATGTCTTGCTCCTGACAAGTCGGCACTCCACCATGGCGGGGCTGACAGTTCCTCACCCCGCCTTGGCCCCCACTAGTGCGCAGGTCTCAGGGCCGCGCACGACAGAGCGGAGAGAAGACCGATGACCTTGATCTCAGGCTGGAGGCGCGGCCGGGCCGCGCTCCTCGGCACCGTGGTCGCCGCGTCGCTGGCCCTCACCGGCCAGCCCGCGAGCGCCGCGCCCTACCCCGGCGGCGGCTCGGACGCCGCTGCCGGCACCGGCGTCATGAACACGGCGTTCTCAAAGGCCGCCGCCGAGTACGACGTACCCCGTGATCTGCTCGTCGCCCTCGGATACGGCGAGACGCACCTCGACGGTCACGGCGGAAGACCCAGTCAGGCGAACGGCTACGGCGTGATGCACCTGGTCAGCCGGCCGAAGCACCAGACGCTTGAGCGGGCCGCGAAGCTCACCGGCGAGTCCGTGGCCGAGCTGAAGAAGGACACGGCCGCCAACATCCGCGGCGCCGCCGCCGTTCTGCGCGCCTTCGCCGACGAGCAGGGCCTGGACGCCACCGACCGCGACTCGCTCGCCGAGTGGTACCCGGTCACCGCGGAGTACGGCGCCGCGGCGAACGACCGGACGGCGCGGCTGTACGCGGACACCGCGTACGACCTGCTGAACAAGGGCCTGCGCGCGCAGGCCGCCGGCAACGAGCAGATCCTCGTCACGGCCCACAAGGTGACGCCCCACCGCGGCAAGTACGCGGGCATCGCCTCCGACTTCGGTGTACTGAGCGACGACTACCCGGCGGCCCTCTGGGTCCCGGCGAGCACGTCGAACTACCAGACCGGCCGTACGTCGGCGATCAACAAGGTGGTCATCCACGTCACCCAGGGCTCGTACGCCGGCTCCATCAGCTGGTTCCAGAACCCGGCCTCCAAGGTCAGCGCGCACTATGTGATCCGCTCGTCGGACGGCCAGGTCACCCAGATGGTCCGCGACGCCAACACCGCCTGGCACGCGCGCTCGGGCAATCCCAGCTCCATCGGGATCGAGCACGAGGGCTTCGTCGCCGACCCGTCCTGGTTCACCGACTCGATGTACCGTTCGTCGGCCGCGCTGACCCGCCATCTCACCGCCAAGTACGGCATCCCGCGTACCCGTACGGGCATCGTCGGGCACAGCGAGGTACCGGGCAACGACCACAGCGACCCCGGGGCCAACTGGAACTGGACCTACTACATGTCGCTCGTCAACGGCGGCACCGGTGACCCGGGCCCCGGTCCCGGCACCTCGTTCCCGACATGGGGCACCGGCGTGAGCATCCGTCAGGAGGCGACGACCACCTCGGCGCAGGTCGCGAGCCTGGCGGGCCCGACATCGGTCAAGGTCCAGTGCCAGAAGCGCGGACAGCTGGTCAACTACCAGGGATACAGCAACGACGCCTGGTCCTACCTGCCGGACCACGGCGGCTACATCTCGAACATCTTCATCGACGTCTCGGACTCGTGGCTGCCGGGCGTGCCCACCTGCTGAGCGTCCCAGCCGTAGCCGATGCACCACCGCCCTCAGGGAGCGGGGCCGTCCAGCAAGGCCTTGCCCAGCTGGGTGCGGTGGTGCATCATCCGGTTGCCGTGCCGGTGCGAGGTGAGCAGACCGGCCTCGCGGAGTACGGAGGCGTGGCGGCTCGCCGTCGAGGGAGCCATCCGCAGCGCCCCCGCCAGACCGGTCGTCGTCATCGGCCGGTCGAGCAGTTCGAGCAGCCGGGCCCGCGAGGCGCCGATCAGCTGGGCCACCGGCCGCGTCGCCTCACCCTGCCGGGAACGCACCAGCCACCCGGGGGCCGGGGAGAGCGGGTGGACCAGCACCGGGGGAAGCTCGTGGTCGACCAGGGCCAGGGGCGTACCGACACAGAAGAAGCCCGGCACCAGGGTCAACGTCTGCCCGGACAGCCGGAGTTCACGGCTGAGCGGATACGGCGTGCGCACGATCCCGTCCTCGCAGCGCCAGCCGGGCATCTCCTCGTAACTGGCCAGCAGCCCCTCCGCTCCCCCGCCCAGCGCCGCCTCGGCGCGGCGCGAACGGTCGGCCGCGGCCTGGGCGCGGATGGCCGGCAGATACGGCACCACGGCGACGGAGTAGTAACGCCGCAGAGTCGAGCCGAGCCAGCGCAGCGCCTCCACATCACCCTCGGAGAGCCGCCGTACGGTGGCCGGGACCGGTCCGGGTCTGCGCGCGTAGAGTCGCGTGAGATCAGCGGCCAGGCGGCGGCGGGGAGTTGACAGCAGACGGTCCACACCGATGTCGAGGTCCAGCTCGCCCCGGCCGGGGGTGAGGAAGTCGGGGAAGTACTCGGCGGCGGGGCAGAGCAGCATCAACTCCCGTACGGCCGAGGCGAGTCCGGCGCGTTCCAGGGCCGTGCGGACCTCGCGCCGCCAGGGCGCGAAGGCCGGCGGGACGTGCTGGTTCTGGAGCAGATGCAGGCTGAGCGCGGCCTCCCACAGAGCGTCCGCTCCGTCCGCCACGCGCAGCCGGTTGAGCTCCCGTCCACGGAGATCGACTCGCAGCACCTTGGACTCCCCCGGAAAGCCTGTGCGGTCAGGCCCGGATTCTAGCCGGGCACGGTGGCCGGCGTGTGAGGCTGGAGTCATGAGCGAATTCAGCGAGGCCGAGCGCCTTTATCTCTCCTCCCAGCGACTGGGGCGGCTGGCCACCGTCGATCCGAAGGGCCAGCCGCAGGCCAACCCGGTGGGCTTCTTCCCGCAGGCGGACGGCACGATCCTGATCGGCGGTTACGCGCTGGGCACCACGAAGAAGTGGCGGAATCTCCAGGCCAACCCCCTGGTGGGGCTGGTCGTCGACGACATCGTGAGCGTCAAACCCTGGAAGGTACGCGGTGTGGACATCCGGGGTGAGGCCGAACTGCTCACCGGGCCACACGAGTTGGGACCGCACTTCAGCGAGGAGCTGATCCGGATCCACCCCCGGAAGATTCACAGCTGGGGGCTGGACGAAACGGTCTGACCGGCTCGGATTCAGGTGCCAGGCGGCGTACGAACGCCAGGGGCGCCATGCCGCCCCGCGAGGCTCGCCGTCCGGCGCCAGGTCCGGCGCCACGTCGGGATCGCCCAGTGTGCGTCGCGCCGCACGACGGCACTCGCGGGATTCGGACACGGCGCTCGGGACGCCGGGGCGATGCCGGACTCCCCGCTCGGAGAGCCCGACCCCGCCCCGGTCACCTAGGGTCCGTCCGGGCGATCTTCGCCCGGTCACCTGCTACGGCTAGGGCGTGTTTGAGAAGTCCCGTCTGGCCCACGACGCCTGGCACGCACGCTCGCCGCGTTGTCGGAGTCATCCAAGTACGTCCAGTACGAGGATGATCCTCCGCCTTGCGATCGCACGCACCAGACGCCGTAGGCCCCGCCCTTGCGGGCGGACGACGCTACTTCTAAAACACGCCCTAGCGGGCGCGCCCGCGCTTGGCCTCACTGGCCGCGCGGCCCTCCGCGACCTTGAGCCGCCAGTCGCGCCGGATCTCGGCCCGCAGCCGGGCGTCCGTCTTGGCGACGATGCGCTGGTTCTCCCGCAGCAGCTTGCGGTAGCTCTCCAGCCGCCGCTCCGGCAGCGAACCGTCGGCCAGCGCGGCGAGCACCGCGCACCCCGGCTCGCTGACGTGGGCGCAGTCGTGGAACCTGCACCCCTCGGCGAGCTCCTCGATCTCGGTGAACACCTGCCCCACGCCCTGCCCGGCGTCCCACAGCCCGACACCCCGAAGCCCCGGGGTGTCGATGAGGACGCCGCCGCCGGGCAGCACGAGGAGATTGCGGGTGGTCGTGGTGTGCCGGCCCTTCCCGTCCGCGTCACGGGTGGCCTGCACCTCCATGACGTCCTCGCCGAGCAGGGCGTTGGCGAGCGTCGACTTCCCGGCGCCCGAGGCGCCGAGCAGCACGCTCGTACTCCCCGATACGACGGCGGACAGCACGTCGACGCCCTCCCCCGTGGCCGCGCTGAGTGCGAGGACCTGCACACCGGGGGCCGTGGTCTCGACGTCGTCGACGAGATACGACAGCCCCGTCGGGTCCGGCACGAGGTCGGCCTTGGTGAGCACCACGACCGGTTGCGCACCGCTCTCCCAGGCCAGGGCCAGGAAGCGTTCGATCCGCCCCAGGTCCAGCTCGACGGCGAGCGATACCGCGATGATCGCGTGATCGACGTTGGCCGCGAGGATCTGGCCCTCGGAGCGCTGGGACGAGGTGGAGCGTACGAAGGCGGTACGACGCGGCAGCAGCGTCCGCACGTACCGCGGATCGCCGCCGCGGTCCACCGCGGCCCAGTCCCCGGTGCACACGACCTTCATCGGGTCGCGCGGCACGACGAACTCGGTGTCGGCCCGCACGGTGCCGTCAGGAGTGACGACATCGCACTGGCCCCGGTCGACCCGCACGACGCGGCCGGGCAGCAGGCCCTGCGCGGCGTACGGGGTGAACTCCGCCTCCCAGCCCTCGTCCCAGCCGTACGGGACGAGCGGATGAGCGGTGGAGGATGCCTCGGAAGAGGCAGCAGAGAAAGACAAGGGGGAACCCTTCACAAGGGCGGCCCCGGCACCCGCGCCGATCAGGCGCGAGAAGAGAGGAAGGTCAGCCGGAGACCACGGAGGTGACATGGACGACTCGCTGATCGCGGGCAAGGCCCAGCACAGAAACAGCCATCGGTACACACCTCCCGGTTCACACGCGCGGCCGACGGGACCGGATCGGCCCTCGGAATATCTGGGAACCTAGCGCGTCTTCCACCGGGCCCGCCACCCATTTACCGCCGGCTCGTTCAACCCGGGCTCCGCGCTCGCCCAGGCCCGCGGGTGAGCCGTGGTGTGATGGTTCCGTGGGCCGCACCGTGGAAGAGAGCAATCGCCGCATGCTGCGGGTGCGCGACGCGATGGACCGTGACTACGCGCAGCCGCTGGACGTCCCTGCCCTGGCCAGGATCGCCCATGTGTCGCAGGCGCATTTCACGCGGACCTTCCGCGCCACGTTCGGCGAGACCCCGCACCGTTATCTCCAGCGCCGTCGGGTCGAGCGCGCGATGTTCCTGCTGCGGGAGACGGACCGCGCCGTGACGGACATCTGCTACGAGGTCGGCTTCAGCAGTCCCGCGACCTTCAGCCGCACCTTCCGCGACATCGTCGGACGGCCGCCGAGGACGTACCGCAAGGAGGTGGCGGCGGCCGTCGCGTACGTACCGTCGTGCTTCACGAAGGCGTGGACGAGGCCGAGCACCGACGCCCGTGTCGACTGAGCAGTTCTGGACAAGTTTTCGCCCCCGTCGGGCCGTAACGTGACGCCCATGTTCAACGCACTCACGATCTCGCAGATTTACGTCCTCGATCAGGACGAGGCACTCGACTTCTACGTCGGCAAGCTCGGGCTGGAGGTCCACACCGACGCCGACCTGGGCTTCATGCGCTGGCTGACCGTCAATGTCCCCGGCGTGCCCGACAGACAGATCCTCCTGGAGAAGCCTGGCCCTCCGGCGATGTCCGAGGAGACCGCGCAGCAGGTCCGTGAACTGGTGACGAAGGGCGCGACGGGCGGCTCGCTCTTCTTCACCACGGACGACTGCCGCGGGACGTACGAGACGCTGAAGGGCCGTGGCGTCGAGTTCACCGACGAGCCCACCGACCGGCCGTACGGCATCGACTGCGGGCTCCGCGACCCGTTCGGCAACAGCATCCGCTTCTCCCAGCCGAAGTCGTAGGCGCCGGGGCCGAGGCGGGGCGCGGGCCGGAACCGGGGTCGCCGAGCGGCTCGGGGCGGCGGCAGGATGGCCGTATGACTGGCAGCGACGCATCCACCGCACAACCGGCCGCCGGGACTCCGGCGGCCCCTGCCCCCTTCACCGCCGACGACTACCGCGCCCGGATGGAGCGCGCGGTGCGGGACGCCACCGCCGCCGGGCTGGCCGGCGTCCTCGTGGCGCCGGGGCCCGACATGGTCTGGCTCACCGGTTACCGGCCGCCCGCCGACACCGAGCGGCTCACCCTGCTCGTCCTCACCCCGGACGCCGGCCCCGTCCTCGTGGTGCCGAAGCTGGAGGCGCCCGACGCCGCGAAGGCGGTCGGCGCGCCCGCGCTGACCCTGCGGGACTGGACCGACGGCGTCGACCCGTACGCCGTGACCGCGCCCGCGCTGACCGCGACCGGGCGCTACGGCATCAGCGACAACACCTGGGCCCTGCACCTCATCGGCCTCCAGGAGGCCCTGCCGGGCTCCTCCTACACGCCGTTGACGAACGCGCTGCCGATGCTGCGCGCGGTCAAGGACGCGCGGGAGGTGGCACGGCTCGCGGCGGCGGGGGCGGCGGCCGACTCCGCGTACGAGGAGATCAAGAAGGTTCCCTTCGCGGGCCGCAGGGAGACCGAGGTCGCCGCGGACCTCGCCGGTCTGCTGCGCGAATTCGGCCATTCCCAGGTCGACTTCACCGTCGTCGGCTCCGGCCCCAACGGCGCCGACCCGCACCACGAGGCCGGTGAACGGGTCATCAAGGGCGGCGACATGGTCGTGCTGGACTTCGGCGGGCTCCGCGAGGGCTACGGCTCCGACACCTCCCGTACCGTCCACGTCGGCGAGCCGACGGAGGAGGAGCGGCGCGTCCACGACGTGGTGCGCGCGGCGCAGCGGGCGGCTTGCGAAGCGGTGCGGCCGGGCATCGCCTGCCAGGAGGTGGACCGGGTGGCACGCGCGGTGATCAACGACGCGGGATACGGCGAGTACTTCATCCACCGCACCGGCCATGGCATCGGCGTCACCACCCACGAGCCGCCCTACATGGTCGAGGGCGAGGAACTGCCGCTCGTACCCGGCATGTGCTTCTCGGTCGAGCCCGGCATCTATCTGCCGGGCCGCTTCGGCGTCCGGATCGAGGACATCGTCACGGTCACGGAGACCGGGGGCCGCCGGCTCAACACGACGGAGCGGGAGCTGGCCGTGGTCGGCTAGGTGGACGCGCAGGGGTACTTGGGACCGGCGTCGTGCGGCCCCAAGTGCCCCCGCCGGTTCAGCAGTTCGGTACGCCGGGGAGCCAGGACTCCACCACGTCGATGAAGATGTTGGAGATGTACCCGCCGAAGGCGGGCAGATAGGCCCAGCCGTCATTGGTGATGCCGTCCACGGTGATCCGCTGACCGTGGACCTGGCACTTGACGCTGACCGTCGTCGGACCGGGCAGCCGCGCCGCCTCGGGCGACGCGGTGGTCGCCTGCTGGCGGACGCGGACGTCCGTGCCCCAGGTGGGGAACGACTTGCCCGTCTGGTCGCCGGTCCAGAGATAGGTGACCGTCACCCAGCCGTTGTCGTTCAGGCCGACGTTGTAGAAGGTGCCGTCGGCGAGGTCGATGCCGGCCGGGTTGAGAACGACGCGTCCTGAACCGTCCCGGCCGCCGTTGTAGCCGCTCTCGTAGGCGGCCTGGGCCTCGGGCAGGCCCTGGGGCAGGTCCTTGAACATCTCCCGGGTCGGGGACGGGTTCCAGTAGTCGTCCTTGGTGTTCCAGGGGCCCACGTCCCACACCGGCGCGGTCTCGCAGCGGGCGGGCCCGCAGACCTGTACGGAGTACTGGCCGCTGCCGTTGGGCGACAGGCCGCGTCGCGAGGGCAGCGCGACGAAGTGGTCGTTCGGCTGGATGACATGGCCGTTGGCGGTCGTCCGGCCGACGAGACCCTCGCGGGTGGCGAAGACCCGGGCGCTGAGCGCGGTCGCGCCGGCGGCGCCCCGGGGCGCCGCACCCTTCTCGGCGGACAGCCGCAGGCTCTTGACGCGCGCCCCGCCCTCCTTGTCCCAGAGGGTGATCCGGGCCTGGACGGTGGTGACGGCGCGGGGCAGCACCGCGGGGCCCCGGTCGGCCGGTATCCACTCGGTCCAGGCGCCCCGCGCGGAGCGGCCGCGCACGTCGACGACCACCTCGGCGCGTGAGTCCGCGGGCGTGTCGGTGACCAGTTCGGCGCTGACCCGGTTGACGGGATCGCCGAGTTCTTCGGGGGCGAGCACCTGGGTGCCGTAGCCTTGGCCGGCCTCGGCCGACGCGGGGCGGAAGGCGGTGCTTCGGACGCTCAACGCACCTTCGGTGTAGCGGACGTTGACGTCGTCGGAGGTGATGCGGGACAGATCCGCCGACCAGGAGGCCGGCGAGGACGCTACGCGCGTGGACTTCTGGCCGTCGGCCGCTCCGGCCGGTGGTGTGGCGACTGCGACGCCTACGCAGGCGAGCAGGGAAAGGGCCGCGGTGATCCGACGCCGGTACATGGGTCTCGCTCGGTCCTTCATGCCGGTCTCCTCGTGTGGGGGATGGAACCCGGCACACGCTAGTGAGGATGTCATGTAACCGACAAGACCCGGAGAGCGCGGGAACCTCAGACGAGAGGGGCAAGGGCATGACCGCGACCGTGACCGGGCGCGTGGTGGGTCAGCGCCGCGTGCGGGTCGGCTTCACCGGCGGTGGCGGCGGGGTCGGAATGGACCAGGGCGGCGGTCAGTTTCGGTACGGCGTGCAGCAGCGCGTGCTCGGCCGCGACCGAGACGTCATGCGCCTGATGTACGGTCAGATCGCCGTCCACCACGACCGCGACCTCGGCGCGCAGCCGATGCCCGATCCAGCGCAGCCGGAGCTCGCCCACCGCCCGTACACCGGGGACGTCCAGCAGGGCCGACTCGGCGGCGTCCACGAGCGCGGGGTCGACGGCGTCCATGACGCGGCGGAACACCTCGCGGGCCGCGTCGCGCAGGACAAGCGCGATGGCGGCGGTGATGAGCAGGCCCACGATCGGGTCGGCGAGCCACCAGCCGATCGCGGCGCCACCCGCGCCCAGCAGGACGGCGAGTGAGGTGAAGCCGTCGGTACGGGCGTGCAGCCCGTCGGCGACAAGAGCGGCCGAGCCGATCTCGCGGCCGACGCGGATGCGGTAGCGGGCGACCCACTCGTTGCCGGCGAAGCCGACCACGGCGGCGACGGCGACGGCCGGCAGATGACTGACCCGCTGCGGGTCGAGCAGCCGGTCGACGGCGGTCCACCCGGCGAAGACGGCCGAGGCGGCGATGGTCAGCACGATGACGATGCCGGCGACGTCCTCGGCGCGCCCGTATCCGTAGGTGAATCCGCGGGTGGCCGCGCGCCGGCCGAGTACGAACGCGACGCCGAGCGGCAGCGCGGTGAGGGCGTCGGCGGCGTTGTGGACGGTGTCACCGAGCAGCGCCACCGAGCCGGACAGGATGACGACCACCACCTGCGCGAGCGCCGTCACACCGAGTACCGCCAGCGAGACCCACAGCGCGCGCATGCCCTTCGCCGACGATTCGAGGGCGGTGTCGATCTTGTCGGCCGATTCGTGGGAGTGGGGGGTGAGGAGATGTCCGGCCTTGTGGCGCAGCCGAGCGAGGGGCCCATGGACGTGCGCGCCTCCGTGAGCGTGCGCGCCTCCGTGCGGGTGAGCGTGTCCGTGCGGGTCGTTCATGGCGGTGACCTTCCGACGCGCGGGCGATGGAACCGGCCGGGGAGGAGCGGCGGGGTGGACAGCGCCGTACTCCGTTCGCCATTATGTGCATATGAACGCACGCATGCAACTATCACCTGCGCATGATGCGCACCCGCCCATCCCGGGCGAGGAGCAGTTCACACTCGCCGCCGAGGTCTTCGCCGTACTCGCCGACCGCACACGGCTGGTCCTGCTGCACGCGCTGGCGGGCGGCGAGGCGGACGTCACGACCCTGACCGAGAGATGCGGCGCGGCCCGCCCAGCCGTCAGCCAGCACCTCGCCAAGCTCCGGCTCGCCGGTCTGGTGGTCACCCGTAAGGAGGGCCGCCGGGTCGTCTACAGCCTCCGCGACGGCCATCTGCGGCGGGTGATCGACGAGGCGCTGAGCCTGGCCGACCACAAGCTCGACGGCCGCCCCTCGCACGACTGAGGTGACGGAGAGACCCCGTACGGCCCCCGAGAAGACACGGAAGAGGCACCTGGGAGGGGAGGCGGATCCCGGCGTGTCGCCATACGCTCGTCCCCATGAGCATCGACCGGCGGGTGCTGCTTCGTGGCATGGGCTGGGCCGCCGCGGCAGGCGCGGGCCTCACCCTGGCCGCCGACGCCGCCGGAAGAGCCGGTGAGGACGGGTCGGCCCCGCCCTCGCGTCCGCGGGCACGCCCGGAACGGCCGCTCCGCTGGTCCAGCGCCGCGCCCGCCGTCGAGCCCCGGACGTTCTGGCAGGAGAAGCCCCCGCCCCGGCGGAAGCCGGAGCGTACCGCCGACGAGGTCAGGGCCGTGTTCATCCACCACACCATCGGCCCCAACGACTACACACGCCCCGAGGTCCCCGGTCTCATCCGTACCTTCGCCGTCGACCACGTGGACAACCGCCAGTGGGACGACATCGGCTACAACTTCCTGGTCGACCGGGGCGGCGTCATCTACGAGGGCCGCGCGGGCGGCATCGAGAACCCCGTCGTCGGCGCGCACACCCTGGGGTTCAACGTCGGCACCGTCGGCATCGCGGCGCTGGGCGACTTCAGCGACGGCGCGACGGTGCCCGAGGCGATGGTCGACTCACTCGCCCGGCTGATCGCGTGGAAACTCGGGCTGTACGGGGTGGATCCGCGCGGTACGACGACGCTGGTGTCGACCAACGACGGCAGCCGGTACAAGAAGGGCACCCGGCAGATCTTCCGTACGGTCTCGGGCCACCGTGACGGCTACTCGACGCGCTGTCCGGGCGGCGCGCTGTACGGGGCGCTCCCCCGGATACGCGAACGCGCGGCCCGCCTCCAGGGCCGCCCGGACAGCCCTTAGGGCCTGTCTTGACGGGGTCGGCCAGGGCGGGTCCTTCGGGTCGGGCCGGGTCAGAGCGCGCGGTGCATGATGTGCAGGCCGACATAGCCCAGTACCGGATGGCGGAAGCCCTCCGGGAGCGTGCCGAGCACCGTGAAGCCGAGTGATTCGTACAGCTTCACCGCGTGCGTGTTGGTCTCCACGACGGCGTTGAACTGCATCGCGCGGAAACCCTCCGTACGCGCCCACTCCAGGCTGTACTCGCACAGCGCGCGGCCCACGCCCCGTCCGGTGTGTTCCGCGTCGACCATGTAGCTGGCGCTCGCGATGTGCGAGCCGTTGCCCAGGTGGTTGGTGTTCATCTTGGCGGTGCCGAGGACCGTGCCCGCGTCGTCCACGGCGACGACGGTACGGTTCGGCGGAGCCAGCAGCCACCACTCGCTCGCGTCCTGCTCACCGAGGTCGGTCGGATACGTGAACGTGTCGCCCGCGGCCACGATCCGGTGGAAGAACGGCCAGATGGCGGCCCAGTCCTCGCGGGTGGCTTCCCTGATCAGCATCCGGCCAGCATGCCGGGGCGTCGGCCGGGGCCGCCAGCGCTTTACCTCTCTCCCCCACGCCGCCCGTATGCCGCCCGGGGCGGCGGGTACACGCGAGTGCATGGTTGAGAAGACGACTGTCCTTGTTCTGGACTGTGCCGAACCGATGGAACTGGCCGAGTTCTACGCCGGTCTGCTCGACGCGGAGATCCGCCCGTGGGGCGACCCCGACTATCTGGAGGTCGTCGGCGACAACGGCGCCCATCTGGCGATCCACCGCGATCACGGTTACGCACCGCCGAGTTGGCCCCGGCCTGAGGACTCCCAGCAGGCGCATCTGCGCATTCTCGTGAGCCGGGGTGATATGGACGAGGCCGAGCGCGAGGCGGTCGGCCTCGGTGCCAGGCCCGTCGCGGCCAGGAACAACAGCGGGCCGCGGGACGCGCGGACCTACTCCGACCCGGCGGGTCACGCCTTCACGCTCGCCGTGTCGCCCGAGCCCGCGCGGCAGCCCGATCCCGTGGGCGGCGGCGCCGAGAGTGGCTCCGGCCCCGGTGACGTATAACGGGACCGTCCTGTCGGTCGCCGCGCGACATCCGCGGCGCGCGTTGAAGGTGGTTGTCGGATGAGGCTCACGGTCCTCGGCGGCGGGGGCTTCCGGCTCCCCCTGGTGTACGGCGCGCTCCTCGGCGACCATGCCGAGGGCCGGGTCACCGATGTCGTCCTGCACGACGTGGACACCGCCCGGCTGACCGCGATCGCCCGCGTGCTCGCCGACCAGGCGGCCGGCGTGCCCGACGCGCCGCGGGTCACCGTCACCACCGATCTGGACGAGGCGATCCGGGGCACCGACTTCGTCTTCTCGGCGATCCGGGTCGGCGGTCTCGAAGGCCGCGCGGCCGACGAACGCGTGGCGCTCGCCGAGGGGGTGCTCGGTCAGGAGACCGTCGGGGCCGGAGGTATCGCCTACGGCCTGCGGACGGTGCCCGTCGCCGTCGAGATCGCGCGCCGGGTCGCCAGGCTCGCGCCCGACGCCTGGGTCATCAACTTCACCAACCCGGCGGGGCTGGTCACCGAGGCGATGGCGCGCCATCTCGGCGACCGGGTGATCGGGATCTGCGACTCCCCCGTGGGGCTCGGCCGCCGCGTCGCGCGCGTGCTGGGCGGCGACCCCGGTACGGCTTTCATCGACTACGTGGGCCTCAACCATCTCGGCTGGCTGCGCGGCCTGCGTATCGACGGCCGCGACCAACTCCCGCGTCTGCTCGCCGATCCCGGACTGCTGGGCTCGATCGAGGAGGGCAAGCTGTTCGGCACGGACTGGCTCCGGTCCCTCGGCTCGATCCCCAACGAGTATCTGCACTACTACTACTTCAACCGCGAGACCGTACGCGCCTACCGCGGGGCCGAGCGCACGCGTGGCGCCTTCCTGCGGGACCAACAGGCCCGTTTCTACGAGGAGATGGACCGGTCCGATACGCCCGCGCTGGAGGCCTGGGACCGTACCCGCGCCGAACGCGAGGCCACCTACATGGCGCACAACCGCGAGTCGGCCGGCGCCGGCGAACGCGCCCCGGAGGACCTGGAGTCGGGCGGGTACGAGAAGGTCGCCCTCGCTCTGATGCGGGCCATCGCCCACGACAGCCGCTCGACGCTGATCCTCAACGTCCGCAACGGCACGACGCTTTCGGTGCTGGACCCCGAGGCCGTCATCGAGGTCCCGTGCCTCGTGGACGCGAACGGCGCCCATCCGGTGTCCGTGGCGCCGCTGCCGTATCACGCCACCGGCCTGGTCTGTGCCGTGAAGGCGGTCGAGCGTGAGGTGCTGGCGGCGGCGGAGAGCGGTTCGCGTACGGCGGCGGTGAAGGCGTTCGCGCTGCATCCGCTCGTCGACTCGGTGACGGTGGCTCGGCGGCTGGTGGACGGCTACGTGGACGTGCACCCGGGCCTGGCGTATCTCCGTTGATCGGGGCGCCGGGGGCTACCCGGCGATCAGCACCGCACCCGACACCGCCGCGAAGACCAGGACCATGATCCGCAGCTTCGCCGCGTCCACCCGGTGGTGTACGAGACGGCTGAGCCGGACGCCGAGCGCGAGGGCCGGCAGGAGCAGCAGCGCGGGCGACGCCTGGCCGGGGCTGCCCTGGCCGGTGGCGAACAGCAGCCCCAGGGAGGCGACTTCGCCGACGAGAAAGCAGACCGCGACCGTCGAGCGCAGCTCGGCCGGTGGCCGGTGCTGGTAGACCAGCGCCAGCGGCGGGCCGCCGACGCCGGTCGCCGTCTCGGTGAGGGCCGTGACGGCGCCGGCGCCGACGTACGCCGTCCGGCCGGGGGTGAACGCGGGTGCCAGCAGGCTGACCAGCGCGGCCAGCACCGTCGCGGCGCCGACGGCCACGCCGAGGTGGCGTTCGGGGACCGCCCACAGCAGCGCCAGTCCGCCGGGGGTGGCCGCGAGACGGGCCGCCGAGATCCAGCGGGCGCCGCGTACGTCGAGACTGGCGCGCTCCCGCCAGGCCACGTACAGATTCAGCGGGATCATCGAGGCCAGCAGGAACACGGGCAGCAGCCCGGGATCGACCATGCCGACGACGGGTGCGACGATGAGGGCGAAGCCGAGGCCGCTCGTTCCCTGGACGAACGCGGCGAGCGCGACCACGGCGGCGAGGAGCGCGATCGTCCCGCCGCCCAGCCCCTGGCTCAGCCCGTCGATCACACCGTTCCCCGGCCGAGTCCCTGACCCGCCGTCACAAGCCGGCGCTCCGTCACTTGCCGTGCAGCAGTATGGGTATCTCCTGCCAGCCGAACGCTATGAACGACGGCACCTGCTTCAACTGGTCGGCCTCGACGGCCAGTCGCATGTCCGGGTAGCGGTCGAAGAGCGCGGGCAGGGCCGTCAGGGCCTCCATGCGGGCGAGCGGCGCGCCGATGCAGCGATGAACGCCGATCCCGAACGACAGGTGCTCGTCCGCGCCCCGGTGGATGTCGAACTCGGCCGCGTCGGGGCCGTACCGCTCGGGGTCGTTGCCCGCGGCGGCGAACGTGGTGACTATGGCGTCGCCCGCCGGGATGGTGACGCCGTCGATCGTGATGTCGGAGACGGCGTAGCGCAGCGGGAGGCTGGCGATCGAGGGGTGGACGCGCAGGACCTCCTCGATGACCGTCTCCCAGCCGACCTCGCCGGCGCGGACGGCGGCGAGCTGGTCGGGGTGGTTCAGGAGGGTCACCACGGCGTTGCCTATGAGGTTGACCGTCGTCTCGAACCCGGCGCCGATGACCAGCAGGAGAGTGTAGAGGAGTTCGTGGTCGGCGAGCCGGTCGCCTTCCTCGTCGCGTACCCGGATCAGCTCCGTGGCCAGGTCGTTGCCCGGGTTCTCCCTCTTGTACGCGATCAGCGCGGGGAGCACGGTGCCGATCTGCCGCTGCACGGAGGCGGCGTGTTCGGGGGACGGGTCGGAGGTGTCGAAGACGTCGTTCATCATCGTGACGGCGGCGTCACGCAAGTCGTCGGGTATCCCTAACAGTTCGCAGATCAGCCGCATGGGCAGCGGCTGGGCGTAGCCGGCCTTCACGTCGACCGGCCCGCCCGGTGCCGCCGAAGCGTCGAGTCCGGCGAGGAGGTCGGCGGTTATCGTCTCGACCAGTCCCCGCATCGCCTCGGTGCGCTTGTGGGTGAAGCTCGGCGAGACGAGCTTGCGCAGCCGGGTGTGTTCGGGGCCGTACGTGCTGAGCATGTTGACCACGCCGACCCAGCCGAGCACCCAGCTCCACTCGGGCTTCCTGTTGACCTCCTCCCACAGCGACCAGTGCAGCCGGGGGTCCTTGCTGACGCGCGGGTCCAGGATGAGGGCGCGCAGCGACGCGAAGCCGGTGGGCGCCCAGGCGGGGATGGAGCCTGGCAGGTCGACGGGAACCACGGAGCCCAGTGCCCGCAGCCGTAAGCTCTCGGCGGGGATGTCCGCGCCGAAGGGATCGAGGGGCACGCGGGTTGTCTCTGTCGTCATGCTCGGTCTCCTGATGTGTCGGGGGTGGCGACGGCGGTGTCCGGCGTACGAGGGGTGAAGCGGACGGGCAGCGCCTTGAGGGAGCGGATGAACGGGCCCGGCCGCCAGGCGAGTTGGTCGCGCGGCATGACGGGCTCCAGGTCGGGCAGCCACTGGGTGATGCGCTCGATGGCCTCGGTGGCGATGAGCAGTGCCTGCTGCTTGACCGGGCACTTGTGCGCGCCCGCGCCCCAGGACAGATGCGAGGCGTCGTGCGGATGGTGCGGCACCTGCGCGTCGTCCTGTTCGGAGAAGTAGCCGAGCGCTCCGTAACTGACGATGACAGGCACCGACTTGCGCACCCAGACGCCGCGGAAGCTGAGCGACTCGCGCGCGTAGAGGATGCCGTAGTTCGCCAACGGGGTCTCGTGGCGGAGCACTTCGACGACCGCGTCCATCACGGGGCGGGAGCCGCTGGTGAGGGTGGAGTAGTACGCCGAGTTGCCGAGAATCCGGGAGAGCGCGTTGGCGAGGAGGTTCGCCGTGGGCTCGTGGCCCGCGGCCATCGTCAGGAAGACCTGCCAGACGACCTCCTCGTAGGTGAGGTCCGCCGGGTGGTCGATGAGCCAACTGGTCAGGTCGTCACCGCGTTTGAGGGTTTTGGCGGTGACGAGCTCGGTGACGTACTTGCCGTACTCCACCTCGCCGGCCGCGGCCTCCTCGCCGCCCTCCATGAGCCGGCCGATGGAGTTGTGGAGCCGGGCGCTCTCGCTGTCGGGCAGCCCGAAGAGGTTGTTGAAGATCAGCGTCATCAGCGGGCGGGCGAAGTCGTCCACGAGGTCCGCGCTGCCCGCCGGGCCGAACCGGCCGACCAGCAGGTCGACGGCGCGGTGCACCCTCTCGCGCAGGTCGTGCGGCTCGACCAGGTCGAAGGCGTCGATGAGCGCGGTGCGGTAACGGGTGTGCGCCGCACCGTCGTTGAAGAGCGGGTTGGGCCGCCACTTCAGCATGCTGAGGATCGGTGAGTCCGGTGCGGCGTCGGCCTCCCACTCCCTGGAGTCGTGCGACCACGTGTCCGGGTCGTGCAGGATGTCCAGCGCGGCCTTGCGGTCGGTGACGATGTACGCGGTCTCGCCGGGGGCGAGTTCGCCCCAGCCGACGGGGCCCTGGGCCTTCAGTGCCTCGTAGCGGCTGTGCGGATCGGCGGCGAAGCCCTCGTCCCAGAGCCGGACCGGCGCCGAGAGGGAGAAGGCCTTCGCGGGGGCGGGGTACGAAGTCACCAGGTCACCGTGTTTCCTTCGGTGGGCGCGGCGCCGCTCCGGACGGCGTCGGCGAGAGCTTCGGCCTCGGTCACGGGCTCGGCGCCGGCGGGTCCGCCGGCGGCCTGGCCTGCTATCAGATGCTGGACCAGCGCGAGCAGGGCGTCGATCGAGGAGTTGGTGTCACGCGCGTCGCACACGACCATCGGGGTGCTCGGCTCCAGGTCGAGCGAAGCGCGCAACTGCTCCACCGTGTACGCGCGCGAGTCGGGAAAGGTGTTGAGCGCGACGGCGTACGGCAGCCCCGACTCCTCGACCAGCCCGAGCACGTCGAAGGAGTCGTCGATACGGCGTGTGTCGACGAGGACGAGCGCGCCGAGCGCACCGTGGGCGATGTCCGCCCACAGCGAGCGGAATCGCTCCTGGCCCGGGGTGCCGAACAGATAGAGCACGATCCCGCCGTCCAGGCTGATCCGCCCGAAGTCGATCGCGACGGTCGTGGTGGTCTTGTCGCGGACGCCCGCGAGGTCGTCCACGGACACCGACGCCTCGGTGAGATGTTCCTCGGTGTGCAGCGGGCGGATCTCGGACACCGAGTCGATCAGCGTGGTCTTGCCGACCCCGAAGGGGCCCGCCACCAGGATCTTCACCAACTCGCGTGTGGTGTCCGGCAGGTGCAACCCGCCGGTGCCGGTGCCTGTGGTGCTACTGCTTGAGGGCGCGGAGGCCATCGGCCACTCTCTTCAACAGGTCGGGCGCGGGCAGGGCGGCCGGGGGTACCGGCGGGCGTACGCTCACCAGCCCCTGGTCAGCCAGCTCGGCGGCGAGTACGCGTACGGCGGAGACCGGCAGTCGCAGCAGGGCCGCGGCTTCCACCAGGGTGAGCGTTCCGCCGTCGAGCACGTCGAACAGCGCGTGCCGCGCGGCGGGCAGTCCGGCCGGGGCGGGCCCGGTCCCGCCGGTCAGCAGCGAAAGCCGCTCCAGTTCGGTGCGGCGCGGCCGAGCCACCCCGCCGGTGGACAGATAGGCGGGAACGAGTGGACGGCCGCTCCTGCGGCCGGTCATGCCGGAGAGCCGCCCTCACCCGCGCGCGGGGCGGCCGTCATCGTCTTCTCACCGAGTCTGGCGACCTGCGAGTGCACGCGGTGGGCGAGCAGGTCGAGCCGTACCTCGGGACCCCCGTACGCGGCGACGCACGTGCCGTGCGAGGTGGGGGCGACCAGGATGTAGCCGTGGTCGGACTCGATGACGATCTGTCGGATGTCGGCGTCGTCCTGGTCGGCGAAGGCGGCGGCGGCCGTACGGCACGCGCCCTGCACAGTGCTGGTGATCGCCGCCGTGCGTTCGGCGGTGGCCTGGCTGAGCGCCTCCGTGTAACCGGAGACGAGACCGTCCCTGGTCAGGAGGACGGCTGCCCGCACATGCGGGATTTCCAGGATCGGATCGAGCACCCACGCCGTTTCGCCGGCGTCGCGGCTTTTCATCGCGGGTCGTTCCCTTCGGGGTCGGCGGTGGATCGTGCCGCTGCGGTGCCGGTCTGGAGCGCGCCGAGCGCCGCTGCGGAGTCTTCGGGGGTACGGGCGGGCGGCGGGGCCTGCCCGGGTACTTGCCGGGCGGCCGGTACAGCCGTCTCGCCGCCGGGGCGGGCGCTGCGGCGTCTGCGCTGCGGCAGGACGTCGTCGGCGGCGCCGGGGGTGGGGGCGGGGGCGGTTTCGGTGTGAGTGTCGTCGGGGCGGGGGGAGTTGGTCCGGGTGGGGGTCTCGGAGGCGGCGGGAGGCGCGGAGTTGGCCGCCCTGCGGGTCCGCAGGGTCCGCGAGGAGACGCCGGTCCTGACGGGCAGCTTCCCGTTCGTCTCCGGATTCGCCCGCGGTTCCGGTGTCTCCGCCGGGTGGGTGGAGCGCGGCGCGGCGGCGGCCGGCGGCCTGAGCACCGGGTCGACATGGCTGAGCAGATGGTTGTTGACGAGCAGCACCGCGCGCACACCGCCGTACGGCGACGGGGTCGACAGGTCGACGGAGAGGTCGAACTGCCGGGTGAGCTGGCCGATCGCGGCGAGCCCCATCCTCGGCGGGTCGCCGAGGTCGGAGAGCAGGATCGGTTCGCTGCCCGCCACCATCCGCTGTGCGTAGGCGCGTTCGTCGGCGGACATGCCGACCCCGGCGTCGTCGATGGTGACGGAGACCCCGTGGTGGGCGCGTTCCAGGTTCACCGTGACGTCGGTGTCCCGGGAGGAGTGCCGCAGCGCGTTGTCGAGGAGTTCGGCGACGATGATCGCGACCGGCTCTACGGCGTGCGAGACGAGCCCGGTGCCCGCCTCCAGATGGTTGTTGACGCGGACGCGGTGGTATCCGACGAGGCGCGACTGGCCGCCGGACACCGCGTCCACCAGGTGCGACTCCTCGCGGGCCAGGCCCACCCAGGCGCCGCACACCACGGCGGCTACCTGCGCACGCCGCAGCGACTGCTCGTTCTCGTGGTCGAGTTCGAACAGGGTCTGAGCCAACTCGGGTTCGTCGTACTGCTGTTGCAGTCCTCGGAGCACATCCTGGAGCCGGTAGAGACCGGCCTGGATCTCCCGGGTGGTGCCGCGCATGCCCGCGCGCGCCGCGGCGTCGAGCCGCTTGCGCTCCTGGGTCATGACGCCCAGCAGGCCGTCGAGCATCCCTTCCAGCCCGGCGCCGGGCCGGGTGCGGGCGAATTCGGAGCTGAGCGGTCCTGGCACCTGGGCGTGCGGGTGCGCCGCCCGGGTCGCCACCGCTGGGATGCGCTTCTCGGTGAGATGCGCGATCTCGGCGGTGAGGTCGTCGGACACGCGCCCTGCCTTGGCCCGCTCGTTCTCCAGCCGGTCCCGCAGATCGGTGATCTCGTCGCGAAGTCCGGACCGGTCACGGCGGGAGCGGAGGAGTACCCCTCCCAGGACGAGAGCCAGCAGAGTTCCGGCGGCCAGGCCAACCGCGGCCGGAACGGTTATCTCGATCATCGGACGGACCTCAGGAGGATCGGGGACGTCGGGAGGGTCCGGAAGGACCCGTGAGGCGGACCCGCACAGTACACACCGTCATCGGGCGTGATCGCACCGCATTCCTGTGAAGATCCATGGGGAATCGGCTCCACAGGGGCCGCCACCACCCGAAGTCTCTTTAATGGGAA
Organism: Streptomyces sp. NPDC058665; assembly: GCF_042714995.1. Lineage (NCBI taxonomy): Bacteria > Bacillati > Actinomycetota > Actinomycetes > Kitasatosporales > Streptomycetaceae > Streptomyces > Streptomyces sp. NPDC058665. The sequence continues at coordinate 69,860 of NZ_JBHXRX010000017.1, read as the reverse complement.
GGGCGTTCGTACTCCGCGCGGAGTAACGGCGGACTCCCGGCGGAGCTTCAGCGGTGACGTGCACCCGCAGCGGCGTGGCGGTGGGATCTACCGGTGACCCGACGCCGACGCGCGGTCAGGGCGCGGCGGTCTCTGGCCGGCCGACCCTGATGACCAGTTCCGGGCGGTCCCACATCACCGCGGGCGGGTTCGCCGCGACCGTACCGACGCGTTCGGCGCCCACGCTCCGGTAGAAGCCCTCGGCGGGCGGGTGCGACACCACACGTACGGCGGTGACACCGGCGGCGCGCGCCTCCCCCTTCATGTGCTCGACGAGCCCCCGCCCGACACCGAGGCCCTGCGCGGCGTCGGCGACGAACATCAGGTCCAGCTCGGGCGGGACGAGCAGCAGGGCGTAGAAGCCGAGCAGGCGGTCGTCGGGGCCGGCGGCGAGGAAGACCCGATGCGTCTCGATGTAGTCGGGTCCGACGCGGTAGCCGGCGATCATGGGCGCGTACGGCCCCTCGTAGGCGCTGGACGCCCGGATGAGCCGGGTCAGCCGCTTGGCGTCGCGCGCGGTGGCCCGCCGGACGGTGGCGGCGGGGGCGGAGCTGGCCGCCCCCCGGCCCCGGGGCCGGGCCGCCGCCGGACCGGTCGCGGTAATGCGCGAGATCATGGCCGGAGTATTACGCACGGGTGAGACGGCCGGGACGGCGGGCCTCCGCCCGGCAAGATCCACACGACAGACCCCGGCCCCGCTTGTACGGTCGGGAAGAGTGCCAGGACCCGGCCGGACGAGAGGAAGCAGCCATGCTCGGCAGAAGCAAGGCGTTCAGCGGTTTCGCCGTGGACGACATCCCGCGGGCCCGTGTCTTCTACGAGGAGACGCTGGGCCTGAGCGTCACGGAGGCGAACGGCATGCTGCGGCTGCGCCTCGGGGGTGGGGCGGAGGTGCTCGTCTACCCGAAGCCGGACCATGTCCCCGCCACGTACACGATCCTCAACTTCCCCGTCGAGGACATCGAGCAGGCCGTGGACGAGCTGGTCCGGCGGGGCGTGAGCTTCGAGCGCTACCCCGGTATGGAGGCCGACGACCGGGGCATCTTCCGGGTCGACGGCCCGTACATCGCGTGGTTCACCGACCCCGCGGGCAACACGCTCTCCGTACTCCAGGACCGCCCGGAGTGAGTCGGCGGGGACAGTCTTGACCTCAAGCCTGGTTCAGCTTCTACGTTCGTGGTCACCGGCAGACAGCCGGACGAGGAGGCAGTCCCCATGGCCACGAACACCGTTCCCGAGCACTACCGCTACTCCGTGATCGCCCATGTGATGGTCGACGGCGCGGACGCGGCGATCGACTTCTACAGCAGGGCTTTCGGCGCCGAGGAGCTGTTCCGTATCGACGGTCCGGAGGGGCGCGTCGTGCATGCCGAGGTCGGCGTCGAAGGGTCGGTCTTCATGCTGGGCGACGCGGAGGGGCCGCTCTTCGGGGCGCCGACCGCGCTCGGCGGCGCCACCGTGGGGCTGCATGTCTTCGTCGCCGATGTCGACGCGCTGGCGCGGCGGGCCGTCGCGGCCGGGGCGGAACTGCTCCAGCCACCGGCCGACCAGTTCCACGGCGACCGCACCGCGATGCTGCGGGACCCCTTCGGACATGTCTGGGTCTTCCTCACACACCTGGAGGACCTGACACCGGAGGAGATCACCCGCCGGGCGAGCGGACTGTTCACCGAGGAGTGATCTGCCGCGCGCCTTCGGGGCCGGGTCCGGCCCGGCCCCAGGACCCAACTCCTGGAGAAGTTCCGCCCTGCACACGGAGGCCCGCTCCGCAAGAGCTGAGGGCTGGCCGAATGCGGACGGACGGGATGACGCCAACTCCCCTCCATACGAACGTATTCGGCCATCGCGCGGCTCTTCGGATACCGCTCGTACGCCCCATTTCGCCGCACCGGCAACAGCTGCGGCACGCGGCCCGGCGGCGCAGGCCACCCCGTGGGCAGGGCAGTTGACGCGCTCGTACGACGTGCCGAACCGCCGCGCAAACCGTGTGTGTTCGTGACGTGACCCGTCGCGGCGTCTCGGCGCGGGGGCTCAAACCCGTTGTCTCGCAGGCACTTTCGGCCCGCGCCGTACGCCGCGTCGCCGTGCCCCGCCGCTTTGCAGCAAAGCACGGCACGGGTGGGCGGGATGCCATTTCGAAGGCCCCGCGGAGGGGGTGGGGGCGAGGTCGCGTGGTGCGGACGGGCGGGGTCCGGAAGTCGGCCTTGTGTACGAAGCTTGCCCCGTCAACGATTCCATCCGTGCGGATCGAACAGGTCCGCGGTCGGCAACGGCCGGCCACGGACCGGCGCACGAACAACGGCCCACACCCCACGGGGCCGTGCTTTCCCCCCACCGATGGAGGATTTCGTGACCTTCAAGCGTTTCTCCCCCCTCAACGGCGTGTCCAGACGCGCTCGCCTGCTCGCCGTGACGTCCGGTCTGGTGACCGCCGTCGCGCTCGCGGCTCCGTCCGCGGTCGCCGCGCCCGCCCCCGAGGCCAAGGTGACGGCCGCCGTGCTCGCCGACGCCAGTTCGGCCGTCCTCGGCGCGGACGTGGCCGGTACCGCCTGGTACACCGACCAGGCCAGCGGCAAGATCGTCGTGACCGCCGACACCTCCGTCTCGGCCGCCGAGCTGGCCGAGGTCAAGTCGGCCCTCGCGGACACCGACGCCGGTGTGACGATCAAGCGCACGCCCGGCACCTTCAGCAAGCTGATCGCCGGCGGCGAGGCCATCACCACCGGTGGCGCCCGCTGCTCGCTCGGCTTCAACGTGACCAACGGCAGCACGAACTACGCGCTGACCGCCGGTCACTGCACCAACATCGGCAGCAGCTGGTCCATCGGCACGACCGCCGGTTCCAGCTTCCCGGGCAACGACTACGGGATCATCCAGCACTCGAACGCGGGTGCGGCCGACGGCAGGGTCTACCTGTACAACGGCAGCTACCAGGAGATCAACGGCGCGGCCGACCCCTCCGTCGGTCAGTCCGTCACCCGGAGCGGCAGCACGACCGGTGTGCACAGCGGCACGGTCACGGGCCTCAACGCGACCGTGAACTACGGCGCCGACGGCATCGTCTCCGGCCTCATCCAGACCAACGTCTGCGCCGAGCCCGGCGACAGCGGCGGCGCGCTCTTCTCCGGCACCACGGCGCACGGCCTGACCTCCGGCGGCAGCGGCAACTGCTCCTCCGGCGGCACCACGTTCTTCCAGCCCGTCACCGAGGCGCTCAGCGCCTACGGTGTGTCGATCATCTGAGGCCTCCGGGCCTCCGAACTCCCCGAGGCGTCCAGGGACTTCGAGGGTGACGATCCTCTGAGTCCCTGAAGGACGCAGGGACGACCCTGTCCCCGGCGGGCCGCGCACCAGGCGCGGCCCGCCGTCGCACGTCCGCGCCCGGAACGTGTCCGGGGTGCGCCCGGGGCGTGTCCGATTCGTTCAAGACCGGCCGGCCGCCCTCGGCCTACCTTCGGCGCATGACTCCACGATTTGATCTGATCGGCATCGTCGTCTCCGACATGGCGGCCTCTCTCGCCTTCTACCGCAGGCTCGGTCTGGACATCCCCGCCGACGCGGACTCCGCTCCCCATGTGGAGGCCGCCCTGCCCGGCGGAACACGTATCGCGTGGGACACCGAGGAGGTCGTACGCTCCTTCGACCCCGGCTGGACCCCGCCGTCGAGCGGTGACCGGGTGGGCCTCTGCTTCCTCTGCGACAGTCCCGCCGAGGTCGACTCCGTCTACGACGCGCTGGTCGGCGCCGGGTACCGGGGCCACCTCAAGCCGTGGGACGCGACCTGGGGCCAGCGTTACGCGGTGGTGCTCGACCCGGACGGCTGCGGCGTCTCGCTCTTCGCCAACGCCTCGTAGGCACCGAGCGTGAGACCGGCCAGATCGCGCGTCTCCCTGGCGAGATGCGCCTGGTCGGCGCAGCCCGCGGCGACGGCGGCCTCCGCGTACGGCACCGAGGCCCGTACGAGCGCGAGCGCGCGCTGGAGCCGCAGAACGCGCGCCAGGGTCTTGGGGCCGTAACCGAAGGCGTCGAGGGAGCGGCGGTGCAGCCGGCGGGTGCCGAGACCGGCCATGTCGGCGACGGAGGCGACCGTGTGCCCCGCGTCGAGCCCGGCGACGACGGCCCGCAGCAGCGGATCGGGCGGCCCGGCGAGCGCCATCCGGCGCAGCGCCACCGATTCGAGCGCGGCGGCGGGGTCGGCGGCGGTGCCGATGCGCTCGGCGATCTCGCGTGCCTCGGCGCCGGGCCACAGGTCGGCGAGATCCACGCGCCGGTCACGCAGCTCGTACGCCGGTACGCCCAGGAGCGCGGGCGCGATGCCGGGCGCGAAGCGGACTCCTACGCACGCTCTGCCGCCGGTCCCGTCTGCCGGCAGGTCCGGCTGGTACGCGTGGGTGTCGGGTCCGGCGACCCCCAGCCGGCCGCCGATCCAGAGCAGATCCATACAGCCGTCGGGCAGGACCGGGTAGACGGGGTCACCACCCCGTACCCGCGCTGTCCGCGTCCACACGACGACTCCGCCGGCGCGCGACGCCCGTTCCCTGTACACACTTCCAGGCTAGGGCCTGCCGTTCGGATCTTGCCGGGCTCGCGGTCCCTGATCCGGCCTGATCCGAAAGCCAGGGACTAAGGCTTCTGCTCCCGGTCGCGGCCGGCGTGGAAGCGGGACTTCAGGTCGTCCGGTGGCAGGAAGCGGGACCATCGCTCCGGGAACTCCGACGGCATGTCCGGATCGGGGCCGTACTCGCTCTCGTCCGTCTCCCCCGACAGCGCCTCCACACGCGCCACCAGCTCCGCCGCCTGCGCGGCCCGGAGGCGGTCGTTGGCGGCGCGGGCCGCCGCCGTGGCGACGGACGGCCAGACCCGGTCGATGGCGGCGTTGACGGCCGCGCCCACGAGGACCGCGAACGCCGAGATGCCGATCCACAGAAGGACCGCGATCGGGGCGGCGAGCGATCCGTAGATCGTGGGGCCCTCGACCGTACTGGTGAGATAGATCCGCAGCAGGAAGCTGCCGAAGACCCACATGCCGAGGGCCACGAGCGCGCCCGGCACGTCCTCTATCCACGGCGACCGCGCGGGCACGGACACGTGGTAGAGCGTCGTCAGGAACGCGACGGAGAGCAGGATCACCACCGGCCAGTACAGGACGATGGCGACGTCCGTCCCCCACGGGATGATGTCGACCACCCTGTCCGGCCCCACCACCGCCAGCGGCAGCACGACGGCGCCGATGAGCAGCGCCACGATGTAGAGCAGGAAGGCGAGCAGCCGGGTGGCGACGATGCCGCGCCTGCCGTCGAGTCCGTACATCACGGTGATCGTGTCGATGAAGACGTTCACCGCCATGGAGCCCGACCAGAGCGCGATCGCGAAACCGATGGAGATGAGGTCGGGGCGTCCGCCGTGCGTGACGTCCGACAGCAGCGGTTTCGCGATCTGGTCGACCCCCCGGTCCGAGAGGACCGTGCCGACGGCGGTGAGGATGTTCTCCTCGATCGAGGCGACGGTGGTGGTGTTGGTCCAGTCGTCTATGTATCCGAGCAGGCCGAGCAGACCCATCATCAGCGGCGGCAGGGAGAGCAGCGTGAAGAAGGCCGCCTCCGCCGCGAGACCGAGGATTCTGTACTCGATGCACGAGTTGACCGTGTCTTTCAGCAGCAGCCAGGCCATCTTCCGCTTCGAGACGTTGCGGTAGAGGGCTCGGACCCGGCGGAGCCGGCGGAGTCGGCCCGATGGCCGCTCGGGTGTTTCGTTTGCTGCCTGCACCTCCTTACCGTAGCGGCATGACAGCCACCACCCACACAGTGACCAACCAGGTTCCGCCCCTGGTGGGATACGACGTCTTCAGCGGCGACCGGGCCCTCGCGGAAGGTCTGGAGCGGCACGCCACGCCCGAAGTCCTCCACCAGGCGCGGTCGGAGCTGTCCGCGCTCGGTCTGCTGGCCGGTTCCGCGCGGGCGCAGGAGTGGGGGACGCGGGCCAACGAGAACCCGCCGAAGCTGCGTACGCACGACCGGTACGGGAACAGGATCGACGAGGTCGAGTTCCATCCGGACTGGCACCAACTCCTGGACTCCGCCGTGTCGGCGGGGCTGACGGACGCCTGGGGGCGCCCCGACGGGCATCTGCGCCGGGCCGCCGGGTTCTACGTCTGGACGCAGGCGGAGGCCGGGAACGGCTGCCCGGTGTCCATGACGCACGCGGCGGTGCCCGCGCTGCGGACGGAGCCGGAACTGGCCGCCGAGTGGGAGCCCAGGCTCACCTCGCACCGGTACGAGCCCGGTCTGCGGCCCGCCGCGGAGAAGGCCGGCGCGCTGTTCGGGATGGGCATGACCGAGAAGCAGGGCGGCAGCGACGTACGGGCCAACACGACGGCCGCGAAGCCGCTGGACGCGGCCGGCGAGTATCTGCTGACGGGGCACAAGTGGTTCTGCTCCGCGCCGATGTGCGACGGCTTCCTGGTGCTGGCCCAGGCGCCGGCCGGGCTGACGTGTTTCCTCGTGCCCAGGGTGCTGCCGGACGGGACGCGCAACGTGTTCCTGATCCAGCGGCTGAAGGACAAGCTGGGCAACCGGTCGAACGCGTCGAGCGAGGTCGAGTTCGACGGCACGTGGGCTCGTCGGGTCGGCGAGGAGGGGCGCGGGGTGCGCACCATCATCGAGATGGTGGCGGCGACGCGGGTGGACTGCGTACTGGGCTCGGCGGCGCTGATGCGCCAGTCGGTGGCGCAGGCCGTCCACCACGCCGCGCACCGCAGCGCGTTCGGCGATGTGCTGATCGACAAGCCGCTGATGCGCAACGTACTGGCCGATCTGGCGCTGGAGTCGGAGGCGGCGACGACGCTGGCACTGCGGCTGGCGGCGGCTCAGGACGCCGTGCAGAGCACGGGTTCGGAGGCGGAGCGGGCGTTTCTGCGGCTCGCGGTGCCGACGGCCAAGTACTGGGTGACCAAGCGCTGTACGCCGGTGGCGGCCGAAGCCCTTGAGTGTCTGGGCGGCAACGGTTACGTGGAGGAGTCGGGGATGCCCCGGCTGCTGCGTGAGTCGCCGCTGAACTCGATCTGGGAGGGCTCGGGCAACGTCCAGGCACTCGACGTGCTGCGGGCGCTCCAGCGTGAGCCGGATGCGCTGAACGCGTTCCTCCAGGAGGTCGGCGAGGCGCGTGGCGCGGACCACCGGCTGGACGGGGCGATCAAGGACCTGCTGACCGAACTCGCCGATCTGGACGGTGTCGAGGCCCGCGCCCGGCGGCTGGTGGAGCGGATGGCGCTGGTGCTCCAGGGCTCGCTGCTGGTGCGGTGGGCACCCCCCGCGGTCGCGGACGCGTTCTGCGCGTCACGGCTCGGCGGTGACTGGGGTACGGCCTTCGGTACGCTGCCGCACAGCCTGGACCTGGAGTCGGTGGTGACGCGGGCGCGGGCGGTCTGACGCGCCGTCGGCCGGCCTCGGCGGGCGCCGGCGTCCGGGAACAGACCGGACGCGGACACGCGTTGAGGCCGAGGGTGGTGCTGCGCCGACACGGCACCACCCACGACTTGATGTCACTTTCACGTATGTCGCGGCTGTTTGCCAGAGTTGCAAGTGGTTGCAGAAAATCAGAACGATCGCGTAATCGACAGACGCGCCGTACGTGGCGGGGGGCCCGATGAAGGACACACCGCTCGACCTGTCACGGCTGGCGACGATGGACGGCGGGCAGGCGACGCGGCTGCTCCAGCGGATCCGGGAGGCGTCGCTGGCCGGTGACCGGCCGCCGGTGGCGCCCCGGCCCGTCATCGGGGCGTCGTGGCAGCGGATGCGGCGGCTGGGAGTGGACCCGGACCGGCAGGCCGGGCGGGTGGTGCTGGCGGCGGAAGAACTCGAACACCGGCGTCGTACGTCGGCACTCGCGGAGGTGATCCGTGGCGTCACCGGCGGGCTGACCGACGTCGCCGATGCGACGCTCCAGATCCTGGTCGTCTCGGACGACCAGGGCCGGGTGCTGTGGCGCGAGGGGAACCCGAGGGTGAGCCGGCGGGCCGACAGCATCAGCCTCGCGGAGGGCGCGGCCTGGGCCGAGCAGGTCACCGGGACCAACGCCATCGGTACGGCGCTGGCCGCCAGGGCGCCCGTCCAGGTCCACGCGGCCGAGCACTTCGTGCACACCCTGGCGCACTGGACCTGCGCGGCGGCGCCCGTGCACGACCCGCGTGACGGACGGCTGCTGGGCGCCATCGACGTGAGCGGCCCCGCGGTGGGTTTCCACCCGACGACGCTGGCGCTGGTCACCTCGGTCGCCAGGCTCGCCGAGAGCGAGCTGCGGGAGCGGCACCAGCGGGCCGTGGAGCGGCTGCGCTCGGTGGCGGCGCCGATCCTGTGCCGGGTGGGCGGGCGGGCCATGGCCGTCGACACACACGGCTGGACGGCGGCCGTCACGGGAATGGCGCCGGTGGACCGGCTGCCGCTGCCCAAGTCGCTCAGGCCGGGGCGGCTCTGGCTGCCGTCGCTCGGTAGGTGCACCGCCGAACCGCTGCCGGGCGGCTGGCTGCTGACCGTGGAGGAGGAGCCGCCGCCGGAGACGCCGAGCAAGGTGGTGCTGGATCTCAGCCGGCCCCGGCGCTGGTCCCTGACGGTGACGGGGGCCGCGGGCAGCTGGGCGCAGGAGCTGACGCCGCGCCACGCGGAGCTGCTCTACGTCCTGGCGGTGCACCGGGACGGCCGGAGCGCGGCGGAGCTGGCGGCGGACGTCTTCGGGGACCCGACGCGCACGGTGACGGTGCGGGCCGAGATGTCGCGGGTGCGCCGTCATCTGGCGGGGGTGCTGGCCCACCGGCCGTACCGCTTCAGCGAGGAGGTCGAGGTGGAGGTCGTACGGCCGGAGCACCCGGCGGATCTGCTGCCGCACTCAACGGCCCCGGCGGTGACGGGCGGCCGTCTGTTCGGGCTGGACCCCGCGTAGCGGAAGGGCGCGCGGGCGGGGGGTGCGGACCGACGGTGTCCTCCGGGCGGGGGCGCGGTTTGGACGGTGCGGGGGCGCGTGATTCCCTGGCGGTCATGAGCATCACTGTGACCACGTGGTCCCTGGAGCAGACCTCCCCCGCCGATCTGCGGCCGGCCGCGGAGCCCGATGGCGATGTGCGGATCATCCGGTCGGAGGTCCCCTCGGCGGAGTTCAGCCGGTTCCTCTACACGGCCGTCGGCGGTGACATCCGCTGGACCGACCGGCTGGCCCTGTCGTACGAGGAGTGGCACGAGGCCGTGTCCCGGCCGGGTGTCGAGACCTGGGTGGCCTACGAGAAGGGCACCCCAGCCGGGTACGTGGAGCTGGCGGCGCAGGAGGACGGCACGGTCGAGATCGTGTACTTCGGGCTCCTCCCGGCCTTCCGTGGCCGCCGTATCGGCGGGCATCTGCTGTCGTACGCCGTGGCCCGCGCGTGGGACATGGCGGAGCGCCGGCCGGGGCGTACGCCGACGAAGCGGGTCTGGCTGCACACCTGCTCGAAGGACGGGCAGTACGCCATGGACAACTATCTCCGGCGTGGCTTCACCCTCTTCGACACGAAGGTGGCCGAGGAGCCCGACGTGGCTGCGCCGGGGCCGTGGGCCGGGGCCGAAGCGACGTCCCCGACCGCACCCCACCCCACACCCCATCTCGCATAGCGGGACAGTCTCGTCCACATCATGGATAGTGGTGGACTGGCCTCAGATCCGCGTGCCAGGCTTCCCCCATGTCTACAGCTGGAATCGCCTTGGTGAGTCGGCGGCACGTCGATCTCGGCCGCATGTCCAGCGCCATCTGTCGCGCGAGCTGATCAGCACAGCCCCGCCACGCCCCACCCGCACCCCCCTTCGCTCGAATCCCACTGCGCACCGCTGCGCCCGTAGCCACGTGTGCAGGTCAGAGCCGTCTCCGTAGTCCCGAAGGACGTATGCCGCCATGGCCGCCACCCCTGAGAAACCCGCCGCAGCCACGCCCCGCCGCAAGGTGAGCCGTCACCGCGGCGAGGGCCAGTGGGCCGTGGGGCATTTCACTCCCCTCAACGCCAACGAGCAGGCGAAGAAGGACGACGACGGTCTCAATGTGCGGACACGCATTGAGACGATCTACTCGAAGGCCGGGTTCGACTCGATCGACCCGGCCGACCTGCGGGGGCGTATGCGCTGGTGGGGGCTTTACACCCAGCGCAAGCCCGGGATCGACGGCGGCAAGACCGCGATCCTGGAGCCGGAGGAGCTGGACGACCGGTACTTCATGCTGCGGGTCAGGATCGACGGCGGCCGGCTGACCACCGAGCAGCTGCGCGTCATCGGCCAGATCTCGCACGAGTTCGGCCGGGACACCGCCGACATCACCGACCGGCAGAACATCCAGCTGCACTGGATCCGGATCGAGGACGTCCCCGAGATCTGGCGCCGTCTTGAGGACGTCGGTCTGTCGACCACCGAGGCGTGCGGCGACACGCCCCGCGTGATCCTCGGCTCCCCGGTCGCCGGAGTGGCCGCGAACGAGATCATCGACGGCACCCCGGCCATCGACGAGATCAACGACCGGTTCATCGGCACCAAGGAGTTCTCGAACCTCCCGCGCAAATTCAAGACGGCCGTCTCAGGATCGCCGCTGCTCGATGTCGCGCACGAGATCAACGACATCGCCTTCGTCGGTGTCGAGCACCCTGAGCACGGCCCCGGCTTCGACTTGTGGGTCGGCGGCGGGCTTTCGACCAACCCCAAGATCGGGCAGCGGCTCGGCGCCTGGGTCCCGCTGGACGAGGTCGCCGACGTATGGGCCGGCGTCATCGGGATCTTCCGCGACTACGGCTACCGCCGGCTGCGTACCCGCGCCCGGCTGAAGTTCCTCCTCGCCGACTGGGGCACCGAGAAGTTCCGGCGGATCCTTGAGGACGAGTATCTGAAGCGCGCGCTCGTCGACGGCCCCGCCCCCGAGCGGCCCGTCGAGGAATGGCGCGACCACGTCGGTGTGCACCGCCAGAAGGACGGCCGCTTCTACGTCGGCTTCGCGCCGCGCGTCGGCCGGGTGGACGGCCCGACCCTGAAGAAGATCGCCGACCTCGCCGAGGAGCACGGCTCCGGCCGCGTACGGACCACCGTCGAGCAGAAGATGATCGTCCTCGATGTCGCCGAGGAGCGGGTCGACTCGCTCGTCGCGGGCCTGGAATCGCTTGACCTGCGGGTCAAGCCTTCGCCCTTCCGGCGCGGCACGATGGCCTGCACCGGCATCGAGTTCTGCAAGCTGGCGATCGTCGAGACCAAGGCGCGCGGCGCCTCGCTGATCGACGAACTGGAAGCCCGTATCCCCGACTTCGACCAGCCGATCACCATCAACGTCAACGGCTGCCCCAACGCCTGCGCGCGGATCCAGGTCGCGGACATCGGCCTCAAGGGCCAGCTCATGCTGGACCGGGACGGCAATCAGGTCGAGGGCTACCAGGTGCACCTGGGCGGCGCGCTCGGTCTCGACCCCTCCTTCGGCCGCAAGGTCCGCGGTCTGAAGGTCACCGCCGCCGAACTCCCCGACTACGTCGAGCGGGTGCTGACGCGCTTCCAGAAGGAGCGCGAGAGCGACGAGCGTTTCGCCACCTGGGCGGCCCGCGCCTCCGAGGAGGCGCTGTCGTGAGCGAGCGCGCCGCCCCGTTCTACTGCCCCTACTGCGGCGACGAGGACCTGCGCCCGAACGAACAGGGCCACGGCGCCTGGGAATGCGGGGCCTGCAACCGGGCTTTCCAACTGAAGTTCCTCGGGCTGCTGACCCGTGGGCTGACGACGGACGACGGAGGGGAACGGATATGAGGACTCTTGACGAGACCGACGACCGGAAGGCCGCCGATCTCCAGGCACTCGCCGAACGCGCGGGCCGCGAACTCGAAGACGCCTCCGCCCTGGAGATCCTGACCTGGGCCACCACCACCTTCGGCGCCCGCTTCTGCGTCACCTCCTCCATGGAGGACGCCGTGGTCGCCCATCTCGCCTCGCGCGCCCTGCCCGGCGTCGACGTGGTCTTCCTCGACACCGGCTACCACTTCCCCGAGACGATCGGCACCCGCGACGCCGTCGCCGCCGTGATGGACGTCAACGTCATCACGCTCACCCCGCGCCGTACGGTGGCCGAACAGGACGCCGAGCACGGCCCGAAGCTGCACGACCGCGACCCCGACCTGTGCTGCGCCCTGCGCAAGGTCAAGCCCCTCGAAGAGGGCCTGACGGCGTACGACGCCTGGGCGACGGGGCTGCGCCGCGACGAGTCGCCGACCCGCGCGAACACCCCGGTCGTCGGCTGGGACGCCAGGCGCGGCAAGGTCAAGGTCTCGCCGATCGCCCGCTGGACGCAGGAGGACGTGGAGGCGTACGTCGCCGAGCACGGCGTCCTCACCAACCCCCTGCTCCAGGACGGTTACGCCTCCGTGGGCTGCGAGCCCTGCACCCGCCGGGTGCTGGCGGGCGAGGACGCCCGCGCCGGCCGCTGGGCGGGCAACTCCAAGACCGAATGCGGGCTGCACTGATGGGCCGCACCGAACAGGGCGCCACGATCTGGCTCACCGGGCTGCCCAGCGCGGGCAAGACCACCATCGCCGTCGAACTGGCGGGCCGGCTGCGCTCGGAGGGCCACCGGGTGGAGGTCCTGGACGGCGACGAGATCCGCGAGTTCCTCTCCGCCGGGCTCGGGTTCAGCCGCGAGGACCGGCACACCAACGTGCAGCGAATCGGCTTCGTCGCCGAACTGCTGGCGTCGAACGGCGTCAAGGCGCTGGTGCCGGTGATCGCGCCGTACACCGACAGCCGCGAGGCCGTCCGCAAGCGTCACCAGGGCGAGGGGACCGCGTATCTGGAGGTGCATGTCGCGACTCCGGTCGAGGTGTGCTCCGTCAGGGACGTGAAGGGGCTGTACGCGAAGCAGGCGGCCGGCGAGATCAGCGGTCTCACCGGCGTCGACGACCCCTACGAGGCGCCCGAGGAGCCCGATCTGCGGATCGAGTCGCACACGCAGTCCGTGCAGGAGTCCGCGGCGGCGCTCCACGCGCTGCTCACCGAGAGGGGTCTGGCCTGATGGCGACCAGCGTGGCATCCGTCACCGACGGGACCGGGGGCGGCGAGGGTGAGGGCACCGGCGGCAGCGAGGCGCCGTACGCCCTGAGCCATCTGGACGCCCTGGAGTCGGAGGGTGTGCACATCTTCCGTGAGGTGGCGGGCGAGTTCGAGCGGCCGGTGATCCTCTTCTCCGGCGGCAAGGACTCCATCGTCATGCTGCATCTGGCGCTGAAGGCGTTCGCGCCCGCGCCGGTGCCCTTCACGCTGCTGCACGTCGACACGGGGCACAACTTCCCAGAGGTGCTGGCCTATCGCGACCGTACGGTGGCCGAGCACGGGCTGCGGCTCCATGTGGCGTCCGTGCAGGAGTACATCGACGCCGGCACGCTGCGCGAGCGCCCCGACGGCACCCGCAACCCGCTCCAGACGCTTCCGCTGACGGAGAAGATCCAGGCCGAGCGGTTCGACGCGGTCTTCGGCGGTGGCCGCCGCGACGAGGAGAAGGCGCGCGCGAAGGAGCGGGTGTTCTCGCTGCGCGACGAGTTCTCGCAGTGGGACCCGCGCCGGCAGCGCCCCGAGCTGTGGCAGCTCTACAACGGACGGCACGCGCCGGGCGAGCACGTCCGGGTCTTCCCGCTCTCCAACTGGACCGAGCTGGACGTGTGGCAGTACATCGCGCGCGAGGAGATCGAGCTGCCCGAGATCTACTTCGCGCACGAGCGTGAGGTCTTCAACCGGCACGGCATGTGGCTGACCGCCGGCGACTGGGGCGGCCCCAAGGACGGCGAGCCGACCGAGAAGCGCCTGGTGCGCTACCGCACCGTCGGCGACATGTCCTGCACGGGCGCCGTCGACTCCGAGGCCACCACACTGGACGCGGTCATCACGGAGATCACCGCGTCCCGCCTCACCGAGCGCGGCGCCTCCCGCGCCGACGACAAGATGTCCGAGGCCGCCATGGAAGACCGCAAGCGCGAAGGGTACTTCTAATCATGACGACCACCGGGCAGAGCAGCACCGAGCAGCGGGCCGAGCAGTTGTCGGCCACCACCCTGCTGCGCTTCGCCACCGCCGGATCCGTGGACGACGGCAAGTCCACGCTGGTGGGGCGGCTCCTGCACGACTCGAAGTCCGTGCTCACCGACCAGTTGGAGGCCGTGGAGCGCGCCTCGCTGGGCCGTGGTCAGGACACGCCCGACCTGGCGCTGCTGACAGACGGGCTGCGCGCCGAGCGGGAGCAGGGCATCACCATCGATGTCGCCTACCGCTACTTCGCCACGCCCCGGCGCCGGTTCATCCTCGCCGACACCCCCGGGCATGTGCAGTACACCCGGAACATGGTCACCGGCGCCTCCACCGCGGAGCTGGCCGTCGTGCTGGTCGACGCGCGCAACGGGGTCGTCGAGCAGACCCGCCGGCACGCGGCGGTCGCGGCCCTGCTGCGGGTCCCGCACGTGGTGCTGGCCGTCAACAAGATGGACCTCGTGGAGTACGCGGAGCCCGTGTTCGCCGCGATCGCCGAGGAGTTCACCGGGTACGCCGCAACGCTCGGCGTACCCGAGGTCACCGCGATCCCGATCTCCGCGCTGGCCGGGGACAATGTGGTGGAGCCGTCGGCGAACATGGACTGGTACGGCGGGCCGACCGTCCTGGAGCATCTGGAGACCGTCGCCGTCAGCCACGACCTGGCCGGCTGCCCGGCCCGTTTCCCCGTCCAGTACGTGATCCGGCCGCAGAGCGCGGAGCACCCCGACTACCGCGGCTACGCGGGCCAGATCGCCTCCGGTGTGCTGCGTGTCGGCGAGGCGGTGACCGTACTGCCCTCGGGCCGTACGAGCACGATCGAGGGCATCGACGCGCTCGGCGCGAGCGTCGACATCGCGTGGGCGCCGCAGTCGGTGACGATCCGGCTCAGCGACGACGTGGACGTCTCGCGCGGCGATCTGATCGCGCCCAGCTCCGGCGTCCCCGCCACCACGCGCGACGTCGAGGCGACCGTCTGCCACGTCGCCGACCGGCCGCTGACCGTGGGCCAGCGGGTGCTGCTGAAGCACACGACCCGCACGGTGAAGGCGATCGTGAAGGACATCCCGTCCCGGCTCACGCTGGACGACCTGTCCCAGCACCCCGCCCCGGGTCAGCTCGTCGCCAACGACATCGGCCGGGTGGTGATCCGTACGGCCGAGCCGCTCGCGCTCGACGCGTACCGCGACTCGCGCCGTACCGGCTCGTTCCTGCTGATCGACCCGGCCGACGGCACCACGCTGACGGCCGGCATGGCGGGCGAGTCGTTCGCCGCCGAGCCGCCGTCCGCCCCGGCGGCGGACGCCGCGGCCGACGACCAGGGCTGGGACTTCTGATGGCCACGAGTACGGCGGATGTGCTGGACATGTTCGCGACCTTCGCGAAGGAGGGCGGCCGGGTGGGCAGCGGCGCGCTCGGCGCGGGAACCGGCGGGGTGGCGCGATGTGCGTGCTGACGTACGCGCACCGCACGCGCGCCCAGCGAACCCCCGGCACCCCGGTGCCGAACCCGCCGTACCCGTCGTATCCGTTCCGCCGAAGACCCGCCGACCGCCCGGCCACGCAGCCTCGCCACCGAGGGACGTGAGCACGGGCCGACGAGAGGAAACCCTCCCGTGCCAGCCACCCGTACCGCCCCGTTCCGCCGACGCGCACTCGCCGCTGTCGCGGCCCTGCCCCTGCTCGCCGTGGCGCTCGGCGCCTGCGGCTACGGTTCCGAGAACGATACGAAGGACGAGAAGGTCGCCCCCGCCGCCGAGGGCGAGAAGGTCGGCGGTCTCGGCGAGGTGAAGATCGGCTACTTCGCCAACATCACGCACGCCACCGCGCTGGTCGGCCTCCAGGAGGGCCTGATCCAGAAGGAGTTGGGCGGCACCAAGATCAAGCCGCAGGTCTTCAACGCGGGGCCCTCGGAGATCGAGGCGCTCAACGCGGGCGCGATCGACATCGGCTGGATCGGCCCCTCCCCCTCGATCAACGGCTTCACCAAGTCGAAGGGCCAGAATCTGCGGATCATCTCGGGCTCGGCCTCCGGCGGTGTCTCGCTCGTCGTGAACCCGAAGAAGATCAAGTCCCTGGACGACCTCAAGGGCAAGCGCATCGCGACGCCGCAGCTCGGCAACACGCAGGACGTGGCGCTGCTCAACTACCTGTCGGAAAAGGGCCTGAAGGTCGACACCAACACGGGCAAGGGCGACGTCACCGTCATCCGCCAGGACAACAAGCAGATACCGGCGTCCTTCGAGTCCGGTTCGCTGGACGGCGCGTGGGTGCCCGAGCCGACCGCCTCGAAGCTGGTCGCGGGCGGCGGTTCGGTACTGCTGGACGAGAAGAAGCTGTGGAAGGACGGCAAGTTCGTCATCACGAACGTGATCGTCTCCCAGAAGTTCCTCAAGGAGCACCCGGACGTCGTCGAGGCGGTGCTGCGCGGCTCGGTGAAGACGAACGCCTGGATCAACGAGAACCCGGACAAGGCCAAGACCGCGGCCAACGCCAAGCTCAAGGCGGACTCCGGGGCGGCGCTGCCGCCCGAGGTGCTCGACCCCGCGTGGGAGAACGTCGACATCACTGACGACCCGCTGGCCTCGACGCTCGGTCTGTCGTCCGAGCACGCGGTGAAGGCGGGGCTGCTCGAAGACCCGCTGCTCGACGGCATCTACGACCTGTCGCTGCTCAACAAGGTGCTGAAGGCGGACGGCAAGCCCGAGATCGACGACGCCGGTCTCGGCGTGAAGTAGCCGGCACCCACCCGACCCGCCGCAACCGGACCGCCCCAGGACCCAGGAGGTGTGACTCATGACCACCACACTCGTCAAGCAGGCCACAACGGTCGGCACCGAGCCGTACGCCACCCGTCTCGACCATGTGTCCAAGTCGTTCGGCCGGCCCGGCAGCGCGCAACTCGTGCTGGACGACGTCAGCCTCGACGTGGCACCCGGTGAGTTCGTGACCCTGCTCGGGGCGTCCGGCTGCGGGAAGTCGACCCTGCTCAATCTGGTCGCCGGGCTCGACCTGCCGTCGGCGGGGGCGATCGATGTCCCCGGCGGCAGGCCGGCCCTGATGTTCCAGGAGCACGCGCTGTTCCCGTGGCTCACCGCGGGCAAGAACATCGAACTCGCCCTGAAGATGCGGGGCATGCCCAAGGCCGAGCGGCGCGGCGAGGCCGAGCGGCTGCTCGAACTCGTACGGCTCAAGGGCTCGTACGGCAAGCGGGTGCACGAGCTGTCCGGCGGTATGCGCCAGCGGGTCGCGCTGGCCCGCGCGCTGGCGCAGGACAGCCAACTGTTGCTGATGGACGAGCCGTTCGCGGCGCTCGACGCCATCACGCGCGATGTGCTGCACGAGGAGCTGACCCGGATCTGGGCCGAGACGAACGTGTCGGTCCTCTTCGTCACACACAACGTCCGCGAGGCCGTCAGGCTCGCGGAGCGGGTGGTGTTGATGTCGTCACGGCCGGGGCGGATCGCGCGGGAGTGGCGCATCGGCATCCCGCAGCCGCGCCGGATCGAGGACGCCGCGGTGGCCGACCTGTCCGTGGAGATCACCGAAGAGCTGCGTGGGGAGATTCGCCGACATGGCCAGCACTGAGGCCGACGTGGCCGGCACCAAGGTGTCGAAGGAGGACCATCTGGCGGGCCTGGAGGCCGGCCTGGACGCGCTGGACACCAGGACCGCCGAACGGGTGCCGCTGCGCACCGTGCTGCTCTCGAAGCTCGTTCCGCCGCTGGTGGCGGTCGTCCTGGTGATCACGGTCTGGCAGGTCGCCGCCGTCTCCGGGATCAAGCCCGACTACGTCCTGCCTGGGCCGCTCGACGTCTGGCACTCCATCGAGCGGATGTGGCTCGAAGGCACCCTGATCGGCTACATCTGGACCAGTGTGTCCCGGGGCGCGCTGGGCTTCGTGATCTCCGTCGCCATCGGTACACCGCTCGGGCTGCTGGTCGCGCGGGTGAAGGTGGTACGGGCCGCGATCGGACCCATCCTGTCCGGGCTCCAGTCGCTGCCGTCGGTGGCCTGGGTGCCCGCCGCGATCATCTGGTTCGGCCTGACGGACGCCACGATCTACGCGGTGGTGCTGCTGGGCGCCGTACCGTCCATCGCCAACGGCCTGGTCGCGGGTGTCGACCAGATCCCGCCCCTGTATCTGCGGGCGGGCCGCACCATCGGCGCCACCGGCGTCAACGGCATCCGGCACGTCCTGCTGCCCGCCGCGCTGCCCGGCTATCTGGCAGGCTTGAAGCAGGGCTGGGCGTTCTCCTGGCGCTCACTGATGGCCGCCGAGCTGATCGCGAGCTCGCCGGACCTCGGTACGGGACTCGGCCAGCTCATGGAGAACTTCCGCACCTACAGCGACATGTCCGGTGTGCTGGCCACGATCATCCTCATCCTGATCGTCGGCATCGGCATCGACCTGCTGTTCTTCTCTCCCCTGGAGCGCCGCGTCCTGCGCAGCCGCGGTCTCCTGGTCAGGAGCTGATCCTCGTGACCCGCATGACCCGTACGGCCCGTACGGCGGCTCGCCCGGTGCTGGTCGTCGTCGCGCACGGCAGCCGCGATCCGCGGCACGCCGCGACCGTGCGCGCACTCCTTCGCCGGGTGCGGGCGCTGCGTCCGGGGCTGCGGGTCGAGGCGGGGTTCCTGGACTTCAACACCCCCGCGGTGCCACGCGTGCTGGAGAGGCTGGAGGCGGAGGGCGTACGGGACGTGGTCGCCCTACCGCTGCTGCTGACGCGCGCCTTCCATGCCAAGTCCGACATCCCGGCCGTCCTGCACGAGGCACGGGCGCGGCTGCCCAGGCTCATCGTGCGGCAGGCCGATGTTCTCGGCCCCTCCGCACTGCTGACCGAGGCGCTGGAGCGGCGGCTGTACGAGGCCGGGCTCGGGCCCGGCGACAAGGGCTCGACCGGGGTCGTCCTGGCATCGGCGGGCTCCAGCGACCCGGAGGCGATCGCGGTGATCGCTCATGTCGCGCGGGAGTGGCGGCGCACCGGCTGGTGTGCCGTGCGGCCCGCGTTCGCCTCCGCCTCCCTGCCCCGCACGGAGGACGCGGTGCGCGAGCTGCGGGCGGCGGGGGTACGGCGGGTGGCCGTGGCCCCGTACGTGATCGCGCCGGGCCGCCTGCCCGACCGTATCGCGCGGGGCGCGCGCGAGTCGGGGGCGGACGTACTGGCCGATGTGCTGGGCCCGGCACCGGAGTTGGCGCGGCTGATCGTACGGCGCTACGAGGCGGCGATGGCCGCCAGGGAAGTCGCCGTACTCACCGCCTGAAAGGGGCCTGAGGGGCGTCAGACCGTCCAGAGCGGGTTACGGCCGCTTGCCGCGAGTGCCCGGTCGAAGGTCCCCGTCGTCCCGGGGACGGGTACGGGGTCGCCGAAGCCGTCGTACTGCCGGTACATCTCGGCGTACTCGTCGACAACGCCGAGTACGAACGCCGCCGTCTCCTCCGAGAGCCGGAACTCCTGCCCCGTGGCCCGTGCCAACTCCCAGCCGTGCAGGGCCATTTCCAGGGTCATGAGAGTGGCGACGGTGGTCGCCGGGGTGGCGCCGGCGCCCTCGCCGATCGCGCCCTCCCAGACAGCGGGCGGGGCCCACGCATCGACGGCGCGGTCCAGCGCGACCCGGTACCGCTCGGGCCAGTCCGCGTCCACGGTGAAGTCGCGCGTGGTGAGCGCCTCGGGCATCTCGGTACGCAGGGCGCGGTGCTCAAGTCCGTGCGAGGTGTAGAGCACCAGGTGGTTGACCAGGGCCCGGACGTCCCACTCCGCGCTGGGTGTGGGCGCCGCGAGCCGGTCGGCGGGTACGGCGCCGGCGATGCGGGCGGCCTCGGCGGCGCATTCCCGCATCGCGGGGTGGACGGTGCTGATGGCGTTCTTCGTGTCGCTGTTCATGCCGCTCACCGTAGGGAGGGCGGCGGGCACCGGTCTTGAAGAAAGGCGACAGGACAGGTGCTGGAAGGCGGGCGCACCACGCGCCGGTTCATACCCCCGCGTCGATGATCCTCAGCAGTTCGGCGATCGGCAGGGACCCCGCCGGCCGGTGCTCGCGGGCGAAGGTGTTGGCGACCCGCTGAAGGGCCTCGTTGACGGGCGTCGGCACCCCGTGCAGCCGCCCCAGCAGGGCGATCTCACCGTTGAGGTAGTCCGACTCGATCGTGCCGGTGCCCCGGCTGAGACTCTGCCAGGACGACCCGCCGCCGCCCTCCGGGACGGCGTAGGGGTCGAAGCTCATCAGGGCGCGGGCCTCGTCCTGCTCCGCCGTGCTCACGGCGTCCACACCGGCGGCGGCGAGCACCGCGCGACCCTCCGCCAGGGTACGGGCGGCGAGGTCACGGGCCTCGTCGCCGAGGAGACGGCCGGAGACCGCCTCCACCGCGTTGGCGAGGTTGGCGATCAGCTTCCCGTACTTCCAGCGCATCGGGTCCGGCACGACCGGGGCCAGCATCCGGGACTTCTCCAGGTCGGCGGCGATCCGGGTGACGGTCTCGTCGGTGCCCGAGGGGTAGCGCCCGATGTGCAGGGCGCCGGTGTACGGGGTGCCTGCGGCGGAGACCACACCCGGCTCGACATGGGTGGCGGGCAGCCAGACGCACATGGCGTACACGTGCCGGAAGCGGCGCAGGGCGAGCCGTTCGCTCTCCACCCCGTTCTGGGCGCAGACCAGCGGAAGCCGCTCGCCGGCGGTCCCGCCGCCGTCGACCGGCCGCACGGACCAGGCGTCCAGCGCTGCGACACTGTCCTGTGTCTTCACCGAGAGCAACAGGGCGTCGTCCGCGCGCAGTTCGAGCTCGTCGGGCCGCTCGATCACGGGCGGCCGGTGCACGCGGGTGCCGTCGGGCGTGGTGAGGCGCAGACCGTGGTCGCGCAGCGCCTCGTGGTGCGCGCCGCGCGCCACGAGTACGACGTCGTGCCCGGACTCGGTGAGCCGGCCGCCGATGCTGCCGCCGACGGCGCCCGCCCCGATGATGATGTAGCGCATCCCCGACTCCGTTCCGTTCGACCACGCGTCCGATTCCTGCCGAGCATAGATCCGGCGCGGGGCGGTGCGGAGAGCCGGGTCGGGTCGGGTCGGTGGCCTCGTACGGGAAAGGGCTGACCGGGGCGGGGGTGCGCGTCTAGGCTGCCGCCATGGCTGTCATGTCGCGCCTTTCGCCGCGCCGCTGTTGTTGTCGCTGACGCCTGTTTCTCTCCCGCTCTCCCCCTTTCCTGGACCCTTCCGTCCTCCCCTCCTTCGAGGAGTCATGTGATGAGCCCTGCTCGTCGTTCCGTACTGAAGCTGCTCGCCGCCGCGCCCGTCGCCCCGGTGGCCGCGCAGATCGCCACCGCCGCGCCCGCCACGGCCGCCCCGGCTGTTCCGAGCGCCGGGCCGACCGTGCCCGGCATCGTCAAGCCGCTCCCGCCCGAGCTGTTCACCGTTCGCGGCACCAACGCCGAGGCCAACTTCGCCGCCCTGCGCGACACCGGCCTCCACACACCCGTGGACCGCTTCTTCGTCCGGAACCACACGGCGACCCCCGTGCTGGACAAGGACTCCTGGAGCCTGACGGTCCGGGGCAGCGGTCTGCGCGGCGGCCCGGTCCGGTTCACGTACGACCAGCTGCGCCGGCTCCCCTCCGTCACCCGCGACGTGGCCGTCGAGTGCGCGGGCAACGGCCGCAGCTTCTACACCTCCCAGCAGGGCGACACCGCCACCGGTACCGCCTGGACGCTCGGGGCGATCGGGGTCGCCCGCTGGCGCGGCGCACGGCTCTCCGACGTGCTGCGCCGGGCCGGGATCGGCGCGCACGCGGTCGACGTGATGCCCATCGGACTCGACGCCGACTACGTCACCGAGGGCGTGAACCTGGGCCGGGTACGGCGCCCGCTGCCGGTGGCGAAGGCGCTGGACGACGTGATCCTCGCGTACGAGATGAACGGCGAGCCGCTGCCGTACGACCACGGGTATCCGGTCCGGGTCGTCGTGCCGTCCTGGGTGGGGATCGCCTCCATCAAGTGGGTCGGCGACATCGAGGTGAGCGCCGAGCCGCTGAACTCGCCCTGGAACACCGACTTCTACCGGCTCTTCGGTCCGTCCTACCCGCCCGGGGGCAGCGCCCCGCTGACCCGGCAGACCATCAAGTCCGGCATCGAGATCGCGCCGGACACGGTCCTGGCCGCCGGGCGCACCCATCTGCTGACCGGCCGCGCGTGGTCGGGCCACGCGCCGGTGCGTCAGGTCGAGTTCAGTACCGACGGCGGAACCCGCTGGCAGCGGGCACAGCTCCGGGACACCCCGCGGCGTAACAACTGGGTACGCTGGTCCGCCTCTTGGCGCCCGCACGCCACGGGGCCCACGCATCTGCTGGCGCGCGCCACCGACTTGGCCGAGAACTCCCAGCCCGAGCGCTCGGTGCCGAACACACAGGGCTATCTCTTCGACGCCGTGGTCAGGGTCCCCGTCACCGTGAACTGACGTACCGCTTCGTCCTGTTCCGTAACCCCTTCTGTGTCAGGCGTATAGCGGGGGTACGAAGCCATTGTTGCCGTATCGCACATCAGGACCGGGCCTCTTGCCCCTGGCTTCGTACCGCCGCTAGCTTCGCGAACATGTCCAGATCCCAGCGGCTGAGCAGACGGCGTGCCGTCGATTTCATGCGCGTCGCTACCGCTCTCTGTAGCTGACCTCACCACCTCGTTCCGTGACGGCCACAGCGATACAGAGAACCCGGGAACAGACATGCCCAGAGCACTCCGTGCTGCCCTGCTCGCCTCCGTACTGATCGGATCGGCCGTCCTCACCGGCTGCGCCGACAACACCGCCACCACCACCGCGTCCTCGAAGGATCTCTCCGACGTCGAGATTCCGAAGACGGTGGATCCGGACACCGAGATCACGATCGGGAGTCCGGAGACCGAGGTGGCGCTCAAGCTCTCCGGCCAGATCGACAAGCTCCCCTTCAAGGTCAAGTGGGCGAACCTCAGCGGCGGTCCGCAGTGCTCCGAGGCGTTCCGGGCCAATTCCCTGGACGTGTGCTCGGCCGCCGAGATCCCGTCGATCCACGCCCACTGGACCGGGCTCGACACCAAGCTGGTCGCCGCCGCGTTCCGTACGGACCCGGTCAAGAACCCGATATACGAGCTCGGCATCGCGCCGGGCGCCGACATCGACAGCCTCGCCGACCTGCGGGGCAAGCGGATCGCGTACAGCCCGGGACAGGCCCAGGGCGCGCTCGTGCTGCGTATCCTCGCCAAGGCCGGGCTCACCAAGGACGAGGTGAAGCTGGTCGAACTGCCGAGCACCGGTGATGTCTATCCCACGGCGCTCGGCGGCGGCCAGGTCGACGCGGCGCCGCTCGGCGGGGTCAACATCAAGCGCTATCCGGCGAAGTACGGCAAGGACGGCGGCAAGACGATCCCGCACGGACTGCGGGACGACCCCAGCCATCTCTGGGTGCCGACGGAGTCGGTGAGTGACCCTCAGAAAGCCGCGGCCATACGGGAGTTCGTCACCTACTGGGCCAAGGCGGAGGTCTGGATCGACACACACCCCGAGGAGTGGATCGAGGGCTGGTACATGAAGGACCAGGGGCTTTCGCGCGAGGACGGCGAGTATCTGGTCAAGACCGGCGGGCACCCCGCGATTCCGGGGGCCTGGACGGAGGCCATCGCCGACCAGCAGAAGACGATCGACCTGCTGGCGAAGGAGACCGGCAGGGAGTCGTTCGACGCGAAGATCCTCTTCGACCGGCGCTACGAGAAGACCGGGGCCGAGGCGGTCGCGGGCACCGGCGCCGGGACCGGGACCGGGAAGGGAGCCGGCTCATGAGCACCGAAGCAGCCGCGGAAGTCACCCTGAGCAAGGCAGAGTTGGCGACGGACCCCGGCCCGGCCCCCGCCACCTCCCCGTCGGCCGGTGACTCCCGCACCACCCGGCGGCTCCGGCCTCGCCGCCGGCTCGGTCTGGGGCGCCCCGTACCGTACGGCTGGGCACTCGGCCCGCTGCTGCTGCTCGCCGTATGGGCGGCGGGCTCCGCCACCGGCCTCATCGACGCCCGTAATCTCTCGGCCCCCTGGACCGTCGTGACGACGGCGGGCGATCTGATCGCGGACGGCCGGCTCCAGTCGAATCTCGCCACCTCGGCCCAACGCGCCGCGCTCGGCCTGCTGTTCGGCGTCGCGGCCGGTCTGTTCCTGGCGCTCGTCTCGGGCCTCAGCAGGATCGCCGAAGGGGTGATCGACGGCCCGGTGCAGATCAAGCGGGCCATCCCGTCGCTCGCGCTGATCCCGCTGCTGATCCTCTGGTTCGGCATCGGCGAGTCCATGAAGGTCATCACGATCGCGCTGGGCGTCTTCGTACCCGTCTACATCCACACCCACAACGGGCTGCGCACCATCGACAACCGCTATGTGGAGCTGGCCGAGACGGTGGGGCTGAGCCGTACGGCGTTCCTGCGGCATGTCGTGCTGCCCGGCGCGCTGCCCGGTTTCCTGCTGGGCATGCGATTCGCCGTGACCGGCGCCTGGCTGGCCCTGGTGGTGGTCGAGCAGGTCAACGCGACCAGCGGGATCGGTTACATGATGGAGCTGGCCCGGACGTACGGGCAGACCGACATCATCATCGTCGGCCTGGTCGTGTACGGGCTTCTCGGGCTCCTCTCGGACGCGCTGGTACGTCTCGTCGAACGGAGGACGCTGTCATGGCGACGCACGCTGGCGGGCTGACCGCCGACCACCCGGCCGCGACCGTACGGATCCGGAGTCTGGTCCGCTCGTTCGGCGACCGGAACGTCCTCGACGGGCTCGATCTCGACCTGGGCGCAGGGGAGTTCGTCGCGCTGCTCGGCCGCAGCGGCTCCGGCAAGAGCACGCTGCTGCGCGCGCTCGCCGGTCTCGACCACGACGTGAGCGGCACCGGCGAACTCGACTCCCCCGACCCGGTGTCGGTCGTCTTCCAGGACGCCAGGCTGCTGCCCTGGAAGCGCGTGCTCGACAATGTGGTCCTGGGACTCGACGGACCCGATCCACTGGCACGCGGGCGGGCCGCGCTCGCCGAAGTCGGCCTGGCGGGGCGGGAGAAGGCCTGGCCCGTCGAGCTGTCCGGCGGTGAGCAGCAACGCGTGTCGCTGGCCCGTTCGCTCGTACGCGAACCGGGACTGCTGCTCGCGGACGAGCCGTTCGGCGCGCTGGACGCGCTGACCCGCATCCGGATGCATGTCCTGCTGCGGCGGCTCTGCGCCAGGCACCGTCCGGCGGTCCTGCTGGTGACGCACGACGTGGACGAGGCGATCGTGCTCGCCGACCGGGTGGTGGTCCTCACCGAGGGCCGTATCGGCGCGGACATCCCCGTGGAGCTGCCCGCGCCCCGCGCCCACGGCAGCGCGGCGTACGCCGCGCTGCGTGAACGGCTGCTGGAGGAGCTGGGGGTGGACAGCGAATCGAGCCCGGCCGGCCATTGAGGGCACCGCGGCCGCGATCCGGCCTGGTCCGAACGACAGACCCTAGTGCGCGGCGGGAATCTCCAGGCCCTCCGTCAGCGGGCGGAAGTTCCGGTTGGTCTTGCAGCCCAGGTTCTCGTACGTGTTGACCTTGGTCTTCGGGTCGGTCTTCGTCAGGTGGTACTTGCACGCCTGCTTGACGAAGCGGCCGTTGATCCCGCCCGGGAAGTCGACCTCCTTGTTCCACAGGTACGGCGACTCGTAGCGGTTCAGCGCGGCCGTGGCGTTCACGTCGATGCCGCCGGGGGCGTCGATCTCGTACACCCAGCCGGTCTTCGCGGCGCCGTAGGTGGCGAACTTCTGCGCCACCCACTTCTCACAGCTGGTGCTGACGTGCGCGCTGTCCTGCCCGCCGCCCTTGACGATGTACTCGGCCAGCGGCACCATCGCATCGCCGCGCGGGGTGAAGCCCTTGTCGAAGAGGTCCTGCACGTTCTCGCGGGTGTCGCCGCGCCACAGGGTGTTGGTGTCGTCGCGCCACTGCCAGCGCTCGGACACCGAGGTCTGCCTGACGGTGTCGGCGATGAGCGGATTGGTCGTCGTACGCCACCAGTCCCAGGCGCGGTAGCCGGCGACCGGGCCGCAGGGCGCGGTGTCGAGTTCGGGGGCGAGGACCGGGGTGAGCTCGGGGGCGCGCGGCGCCGGAACGGGTGCCGCGGGAGCCGCGGACGCGGCGGTCGGGGCGAGCGCGGCAGTGGCGAGAGAGGCGGCGGCGAGGACCCGCAGAGCGGCCTTCAGCATGGTGGTGAGTACCCATCAGTCGAGCAACGTGACGGGCCCCTTTATAGCGGTGCAGGAGCCACATAACGGGCGCCAACGAATAGATCCACTCGAATGGTGGGCACCCGGCGTGGTCAGGAGCACTCCGGCGTGAAGGCCGTGCCCTGGTGGAAGTAGAGGAGCCAGCGCCCGTCGGTCAGCATCCACTGGGAACTGCGGTGGGCCCAGACCCCCTTGTGCTCGGTGTCGAACGTCAGCAGCACCAGGTGCGGGGCGAGTTCGACGCCGTGCATCCCGGTCGTCGTGACGGGATGGGCCGCGGGCGGGTCGTACGTGGTGAGGGCCGCGAGGATCGACCGCCGGTCCCAGCGCCGGCCCGACGAGCCGAGCGCCCTGAACTCCGGGTGGAGCAGCGCTCCCGTCAGCTCGCCCGACGAGCGGACGACCGGGTCGAGCAGGTGCAGTTCGGCCTCGATGGCGGCGACGACCGCGGGCGACTCAGTCATGGGTCAGCTCCACCAGCTTCGTGACGGTGTTCCAGTTACGGCTGGTGGCGACGGCTCCCTCGTACAGGCGCGGCCTGGAGAGCGCGTCGGCCAGTTTCGAGCGGCCGAGGCCGTCGGGGACGTACAGATACAGCGCCCTGTCGCCGAACCGGAACTCCTCAGGAAGGTACGACTCCTGGTCGATCGCGGCGAACCGCCCGGGGTCCACCGCCTCGGACAGATACGTGACATGGAGCTGCTTGGCCTGGAGGGAGGCGGCGGGGAAGGGGCAGGCGTCGGCGACGGCCTTCAGATAGGCGGCGTCACGCACCACACAGTCGACGGCGAAGCCGAACCTGTCGTGGATGGCGTCGCCGAGCGCGGCGGCGAGCGTGGAGTCGTCGGCACCCGTGCTGTCGGTGAAGACGGCGTTGCCGCTCTGGAGGTAGGTGACGACGCCGCTGTGGCCGAGGCCGGTGAGCACGTCACGCAGAGCCGCCATCGGAACCTTCCGGCTCCCGCCGACATTGATTCCGCGCAGCAGCGCCCCGTACCTGGTCGTCGTCATGGGTCCACGATAGGTCGGCGGGCGCCCCGGACCGCCCCGGCGCGGGGACGACGGCCGCCGCGCCCCGTGGGGGAGAGCGCGGCGACCGCCGGTCCGGCAGGCGGGGCCTGCTATCGGGCCTCGGTCACTCGACCACCTTCAGCAATTTGTTCGGGGTGCCCGGGTCGGCGTCGGTGATGGCGTCGGGGGTGGCTCCGTCCGTCAGGGCCGTGGCGACGTCGGCCGGCGCGGCGTCGGGGTGTCCGGCCAGATAGAGCGCCGCCGCGCCGACGACATGGGGCGTCGCCATCGACGTACCGGAGATGGTGTTCGTGTCGGTGTCGCTGCCGTTCCAGGTCGACGTGATGTCGGAGCCCGGGGCGTAGATGTCCACGATCGGGCCGTAGTTGGAGAAGACCGACTGCTGGTCGTCCACGGTGGACGAGGCGACCGTGATGGCTTCCTCCACGCGGGCCGGGGAGGTCTCGCCCGCGTCGCTGGTGTCGTTGCCCGCCGCGACGCCGAAGGTGACGCCCGAGGCGATGGCCTGGCGGACGGCCTCGTCGAGGGCGGGGTCGGCGCCGCCGCCGAGGCTCATGTTGGCGACGGACGGGCCCGTGTGGTTCGCGGTGACCCAGTCGATGCCGGCGACGACCTGCTCGGTGGTGCCGTTGCCCGAGTCGTCGAGTACACGGACGGCGACGATCTTCGCCTTCTTGGCGACACCGTGGGCCGCGCCGGCGACCGTACCGGCGACATGGGTGCCGTGGCCGTTGCCGTCGTCGGCGTTGTCGTCGTTGTCGACCGCGTCGAAGCCGGACGAGGCGCGACCCTCGAAGTCGGCGTGGGTGACGCGGACTCCGGTGTCGATGATGTACGCCGTGACGCCCTCGCCACCCGCGTCCGGGTAGGTGTAGGCGTTGTCACCGGCGGCGGCGGTCTGGTCGATCCGGTCCAGGCCCCACGACGGCGGGTTGTCCTGGGTGGCGTCGATGGAGAACTTCTTGTTCTGCACGACCTTGGAGACGGCCGGGTCGGCGGCGAGACGCCCCGCCTCGGTGGCCGAAAGGCCGCTGGCCGAGAAGCCGTTGATGGCGGAGCCGTAGGTGCGGTTGAGCTTCCCGCCGTACTCGGCGGCGAGGTCCTTCTTGTTGGCCTTCTGGTCCAGCAGCACGATGTAGCTGCCCGCGACCGCGCCCTTGGCGTCGGCCCCGTACACCGTGCCGAGGGGGGTGGCCGCCCCCGCCGTGGGGGAGGTGAAGGCGGTGATACCGGCCACCGCCGCCACCGCGGTTATCGCCGCGGTCAGTCTCATCCGGTTGGCGCGCTTGTGAGTTGACATGAAGAGGCTTCTCCTCGTGAACTTTTGTGGGGGGAAAGCCCGCCGGACGAAGAACTTCCGGCGAGCTGGTTCGAACCCTGGCTGATTGACGCGCTCAGATCAAGACCCCCTGGCCGCCGCGGCGTTGAGAACGACGTCTCTTCACACGAAATCGGCCAACCTCACCCAACTCGGACCGTGCCTTCCGCCTCCGTCGGCGGCGGGTTAGTTGTAAGGGGCTTCGATCCTCGTTGTCAGGGATGTGCCCTCCCCGTGAGGAGGAGAAAGTGCGCTCCCAGGCTCACCGGGTGGCAGGAGGAGAAGGCCGGAATCCGACCCTAAGTTCGAAGAGGGGCAGCGGCGCAGGGCCGCTCTCGGGCCCGAGGGGACGGACCGGCGATGGGTACGACAGAGGGAAGACGACGCGGACGCGAGCACGGCGGGCCGCCGGGGCGGGGGCCGGGAACGGCGCCCGCCCCGCGCGGGATCGCGGCACGCGCCGGTGGCTGGAGCGCGCGGCACCGGTGGACGGCGGTCACCGTATGGGTGCTGTTCGTAGTACTCGCCATGGGACTCGGCTCGGCGGCGGGCCGGGTCGACGTCAGCGACAGCGACCAGATGTCCGGCGAGATCAGCCAGGCGGAGCGGATCATCGAGGACTCGGGTCTTGAGGAGCCGGTGAGCGAGTCGGTCCTCGTCCAGGGTGTCGACTCGTCAACGTCCGCCACGGACAAGGAGTTCCGCGACGGGGTCGCGGCGGTCATGGCCGCCGTCGAGCGTACGGGTGAGGCCGTCGACGTCACGTCGCCGTACGACACCAGGACCATCTCGAAGGACGGGCGCAGCGCGCTGGTGCAGTTCAACATGCGCGGCGACCCGGAGACCGCGAGCGAACGCGTCGAGCCGGTGATCAAGGCCGTCGACGGCGTACAGGAACAGCACAAGGACACGCTGCGGATCGCCGAGATCGGCGGCGCCAGCATGAACAAGACCTTCGAGGACGCGTTCGGCGACGACTTCAAGCAGGCGGAGATCTCCGCGGTACCGGTCGCGCTGGGCATTCTGCTGATCGCCTTCGGCGCGCTGGTCGCCGCTCTGCTGCCGATCGCGCTGGCCCTCACCGCCATCATCGCGACGATGGGGCTCATGGGCGTGGTCAGCCATGTGATGCCGATGAGCGAGACGGCCAACTCGGTGATGCTGCTGGTGGGTCTGGCCGTCGGCGTCGACTACTGCCTGTTCTATCTGCGGCGTGAGCGCGAGGAGCGCGAGGCCGGCCGCGACGCGGCCACGGCGCTGCGGATCGCCGCGGCGACGAGCGGGCGAGCCGTCATCGTCTCCGGTGTGACGGTCTGTGTGGCCATGGCCGGCATGCTCTTCACCGGGCTGGCCGAGTTCAAGGCGATGGGGCTCGCTTCGCTGATGGTGGTCGCGGTGGCGATGGTCGGTTCGGTGACCGTGCTGCCCGCGCTGCTTTCCCTGCTCGGCGAGCGCGTGGAGCGGGGCCGGGTGCCGTTCCTGAACCGCCTCAAGCAGTCGAAGAAGCAGCGGGCGGCGGCCGGGGGCGCCGGGGCCGGCGGCACGGGTGAGAGCCGGGTCTGGCGCGCGGTGCTCGGTGGCGTGCTGCGCCGGCCGAAGACGGCGCTGGTGGTCGCCGGGGGCGCGCTTGTCGCCATCGCCCTGCCGGCCGTCGGTATGCAGACGCAGAACCTCACGCTGGACCAGGAGTTCGGCGACTCGCTGCCCATCGTCCAGACGTACGAGCGGGTCAACGAGGCGTTCCCGGGCGGAGCCGACCCGGCCGAGGTCGTGGTGCGGGCGGACGACATCAACGCCGCGCCCGTACGGCAGGCACTCGCCGACTTCCGTGCGCGGGCGGTGAGTTCGGGCGCCTCGCAAGGGCCTGTCGAGATCGTCACGCACGACGCGCAGAACATCGCGATCATCGAGGTGCCGCTGGTCGGCGGCTCCGACCAGGACCGGGCGGAGAAGAGCCTCGGGCTGCTGCGGGACACCGTACGGCCGGCCACGTTCGGCACGGTCGACGGCGTCGAGGCGCCGATCTCCGGCCAGGTCGCCGGGTCGAAGGACTTCAACGACCAGCTCGCCGGGGCGGTGGCACCCGTCTTCGCCTTCGTCGTGATCTTCGCCTTCGTCCTGATGCTGCTCTGCTTCAGGTCGCTGACGATCGCGGTGACGTCGATCGTGCTCAACCTGCTGTCGGTCGGCGCCGCCTACGGCATCCTGACCGCCGTCTTCCAGCACGGCTGGGGCGCGTCGCTGGTCGGCGCGGAGGGCGTCGGGGCGATCATCTCCTGGCTGCCGCTGTTCCTCTTCGTGATCCTGTTCGGTCTGTCGATGGACTACCACGTCTTCGTGGTGTCCCGGATCCGCGAGGCGCGGATGCAGGGCCGTACCACCCGGGAGGCCATCACCCACGGGGTGGTGACCACGGCGGGTGTGGTGACGAGCGCGGCGGTGATCATGGTCGCGGTGTTCGCCATCTTCGGGACGCTGTCGATGCAGTCGATGAAGCAGATGGGTGTGGGCCTGGCGGCGGCGGTGCTGATCGACGCGACGATCATCCGGGGCGTGCTGCTTCCGGCGATCATGGCGCTGCTGGACGAGCGCAACTGGTACTTCCCCAAGTGGCTGCGGTGGCTGCCCGACCTGACGCACGACGAGTCGGTCGTCGAGGGCGGGGCCGGTGCGGGTGACCCGTACGAGAAGGCCGGCGAGCAACCGGATCCGGTACGAATCTGACGTACCGTCACTGGTTTGGGCGTCGCATGGCGCCGTACGCCCGACCGGCCTCCACCGGCCGGGCGTACGGCGTCGTGCGGTGCGTGGGATCCGTACGGTGCGTCAGGCGGTACGTACCGGCAGGGCGTCCTCGATGATGTCGGCCGCCTGGCGCGCGCCGCCCTCCTTCGCCATGTCCTGCCTGATCTCCGCACCTCTGCGGGCGACTTCGGGGTCCGCCACGAGCGCGGTCACCGCCTCCCGCAGCGCCCCGGCCGTTACCTCGTCCATGGAAAGACGCCGGGCGACGCCGAGTTGGACGAGCATGTCGGCATTGCCGAACTGGTCGACGGCGAGCGGTACGGCGACCATCGGCGTGCCGGTGGCGAGCCCTTCCTGGCTGCCTCCGGCGCCCGCGTGGGTGATGAACGCGTCGGCCTTCCTGAGCACGGCGAGCTGCGGCACCCAGGAGTGCACCTCGATGTTCGCCGGGACCTCGCCCAGTTCGGCCGGATCGACGAACTTGCCGATCTGGAGCACGACATGCCAGCCGGGCAGCGCGCCGAACGCCTCGACGCAGGCGCGGTAGAACGCGGGCTGCTTGGTGTTCGCCGAGCCGAGCGAGACCAGGAGCACCTTCCCGGCCCCGGCCGGCCGCTCCCACTCGCCCTGGTCGGCCCGCTCCCCCTGGCACGCTCCGACGAAGGTGTGGACCGACTCGTCCACCCGGTCGGCGAAGAGCTGAAGTGCCCTGGGAATCAGCACGATCGAGCGCCCGGGACGCGCGACGAACCGGTCCTGGTCGACGCCCATCCCGTTCTCGTCCAGCCATGCCCGGAAGCGGGCGCGGTAGGCCCGGCCGCGCTCCGACCCGTCGAGCTGGGCGTTCTGGGCGGCGCCGACCTCCTCCTCGTACCCCTCCCAGGCGACCAGGTTCGGGGAGAGCTGGAGATACGGGACGCCCCACCGGCGCGCCAGGACCGGCGCGGGATAGGAGGTGATGTCGCTGATGACGAGGTCGGGGCGGTCGTTCTCGAACGCCTCGGCCAGCTGGGGCAGCGCCTGCATCCCGTCGGCGAGGAAGGGCTCCAGATGGTCGATCAGCTCGGTGCCCCAGGCCTCCGGGTCGTCGTCCGTCGGCAGGGTGGAGGTGTAGATCACCGGCTCCGCGCCGGTCCCGGCGACCTTCTCCGCGAACGAGGCCGGGATCCCGTAACTGACGCGGTGCCCGCGGGCGACGAGTTCCCTGATGACTTCGAGACTCGGGTTCACGTGTCCGTGGGCGGCGATGGAGAACATGGCGATGTGGGCACGCTGTCGTGAGGGCATGACCGCACCGTAGCATGTAGCGAGACGAGACGTCTCGTTGCTTCTGAGGGGCTCAGTCATGCCGCAGCCCCGCGTACAGAGCCAGCCAGGCCCGGGGTGGCACATGCGCGACGATCTCGGCGCGGTCCACGCGCGCGGCGTCGAATGCCGCGTCGAGCTGTCGACGCGGGTGCCCGGCCCTGCGCAGCGACGCGTACAGCGATCCGCCGACCCCGGAGAAGCCCAGCCCGACCAGACGCCGGTAGCAGGCGAGTTCGGCGGCGGGCAGCAGCGGGCGCGGGCGCCGCTCGATCCGCAGGATGCCCGCGTCCACGCGCGGCACCGGGCGGAACTCTTGCCGGCCGATCCGGCCGAGCAGCCGCCACTCGAACCGCGGCCAGGTCTCCACCGTCCGCAGGGACCAGCGGCCGAAGTCGCCGGTGCGCTTGCGGGCGTATTCGAGCTGCGTGATGAGGGTGGCATCGGTCAGCGCGGGTGCGCGCAGACACCAGCCGACGATGTCGGCGGTACGCGAGAAGGGCACGTTGCCGACGACGGCGAAGCGGGCGCGCGGCGGAACCACGGCGACGAAGTCGCCTTCGTACACCCGCACATGGGGTGTGGCGGCGAAGCGGGCACGGAGCGGCGGGACGAGCCCGGGGTCGATCTCGTACGCGCGCAGCTCGCGGCAGTACGGCGCGAGCGCGGCGGTCAACGCGCCCCGGCCTGGGCCGACTTCGAGCAGCAGCCCGGCGGGGTCGGGGCGGGCGGCGCGTACGAAGCGGGCCGCGGTGGCGGGATCGGTGAGGAAGTTCTGCGAGAGCGTGCGGGCACGGTGGTGCTGCCGGCTGCGGGCCATGGCCTGCGTCCTGTCTCCTGAAGGGCTTCGTGGGCAGACGAAGGCCCTGACCGGAGCAGGGTCGAGCGGTGCACGGACCACGGACCACGGGTCAACGGACCACGGGGCGTGGATCGGTGCGCTCGGGGATGCGCTGAATCAGCGGTCGAAGATCCCCTGGCCGGTCAGGGCGCCGGGGACGCGCCGCAGCCGGGTGAAGGCGGCGACGGAGCCCCGGACGGAGCGGATGCTTGCGATCTCCATGCAGGTGCAACCCATGGCGCGGACATTAGACAGACCGGATCGTCTCGCACAACTGATTACCGGGGGGCTCGGCGAGGGAGCTCAGCGCTGGTAGCGGGCCAGGAACCGGGTGCCCCGGCGGCCTTCGTCAGGGTGCTGACCAGTGAGGGGTTCATCGAGCGAACCCGCGTGAATGCGAGACTGAGGGCCGATCTCGCCGGAGCGACCGGAGAGTGACGGGAGGGGTCCGATGGACGAGGCACGGGCGCGCGCCGTACTGGACGCCACGGAGCTGCCGCACGGGCCGGGGCCCGACGCCGAGTTGCTGGCGCTGGGCGAGAACGCGGTGTTCGGCGTCGGCGAGCTGGTCGTCAAGGTCGGCCGGAGCCTGGCCGAAGCCCCGGAGCTACTGGCCCGCGCCGAGCGTGAACTGGCCGTCGCGGACTGGCTCGCGGCGAGCGGTGTCCCGGCGGTCCGGGCCGCGGAGCCCAAGGCCCGCACGGTGGACGGCCATCCGGTGACGCTCTGGCGGCGGCTGCCCGCTGCCGTACGGCCCGCGGGCCCCGCCGACCTGGCGGAACTGCTCCGGCTCGTCCACGCCCTGCCCGCGCCGCCCTTCGAACTGCCGCGCAGGGAGCTGCTCGGCGGCGTGGAGCGGTGGCTGCGGATCGCCGGCGACGCGATCGACCCGGCCGACGCCGGCTATCTGCGCGAGCGCAGGGACGGTTTCGCCGCTGCCGCGGCGGCGCTCACCCCGCACCTCGCGCCGGGGCCGATCCATGGCGACGCGCTGCCCCGCAACGTCCATGTCGGCCCGGACGGACCGGTCCTGGTGGACCTGGAGACCTTCGCCACGGATCTGCGTGAGCACGATCTGGTGGTGATGGCGCTGTCCCGGGACCGGTACGGGATGTCCTCGGAGGCGTACGACACCTTCACCGCCGTGTACGGCTGGGACGTGCGGGACTGGTCGGGCTGCGGGGTGCTGCGAGGGGCGCGGGAGACTGCGAGTTGTGCGTGGGTGGCCCAGCACGCGCCGACGAATCCGGGGGCGCTCGCGGAGTTTCGGCGGCGGGTGGCGTCGCTGCGGGACGGTGACGCCGGGGTGCGCTGGCGGCCCTTCTGACGGGTGGGCCGCTGCGCGGGGCTGTACCCCTACCCGCCCCTTCCCACAACCGGGGCTCCGCCCCGGACCCCGTACGGCCTCCGGCCGTGCCCTCAAACGCCGGGCGGGCGGATTTTCGGGGCTCTGCCCCGGACCCCGCGCCTCAAACGCCGGCGGGGCTAGGTGCGAGGCCGGACAGGCACGTTGCCCCCCGCGCTCAGCTTGTCGCGGGTACCAGTTCGCGCAGTGGCCAGTCCGCGTCCACCACCGCTTCCGCGTTGCCCTTGCGGCGCAGGAAGCTCTGGAAGTCGGCCGCCCACTCCGCGTACCAGGCGATCTGCCGCTCGTGCAGCGCCGCCGCCGTGAGGGACGCGACCTGGCGGTGGCGGGCCGCTATCGCCGTCGCCACCCGGACCGCCGCCAGCGCGTCCTGGCCCGCGTTGTGCGCGCCCTCCAGCACCACCCCGTACTCCGTGCAGACCGCCTCCAGATTCCGCTTGCCCCGGCGGTACTTGTCGACGGCGCGGTCGATCGTGTACGGATCGATCACCGGGCCGATCGGCCCGCCGCCCATCCGGTCGTTCAGCGACGGCAGCCCGTGCCGCGCCAACTCCGCCGCGAGCAGCGTCAGATCGAATGACGCGTTGTACGCCACGACGGGCACGCCCCGTGTCCAGTACCCCGTCAGCGTCGCCGCGATCTCGTCCGCCACCTCACGTGCCGGCCGCCCCTCCGCCGATGCCCGCTCGCTGGTGACCCCGTGGATCGCCGACGCCTGCTCCGGGATCCGGATGCCCGGATCGGCCAGCCAGTCCCACCGCTCCCCCACCGCGCCGTCCCGTACCGCGATCACCGCAGCGGTCACGATGCGCGCCTCCAGCGGCTCCGTGCCGGTCGTCTCCAGATCGAATCCGGCCAACGGCTCCCCGTGCCAGCTCATCCCCGTCCTCCTTCACGCTTCTCCCCGTTCGACATTCACCTTCGCACGCGGCACTGACAACGCCGGGCGGAGCCTTGACCCGGCCTCAGGAGACGGGGCGCGAGTCGGCCCACACCGACTCGAACTCCTCGCGGTACGTCTGGAACAGCCCGTGCTCGGTGTCCTGGCCCACCCGCACCACATCGCGTCCCGCGCCCCGCAGCACGAGCACCGGCGCCTCCATGCCGCGCGCCCGTCTCAGATACGACTGCACGACCGCGAGGCCGTCCGCGCCGTCCCCGTCGACCAGGTACGCGGTGAAGCGGGGCGTCTCGTCGAAGACATGGATCTCGAAGGCGTCCGGGTCCCGGAGCCGCGAGCGCACCCGGCGCATGTGCAGGATGTTCATCTCCACGGAGCGGCTCAGCTCGCCCTTCTTGAGGCCCAGTTCGCGCTCGCGGCGCTTGACCGAGCTGCTGGCCGGGTTGAGGAAGAGCAGCCGTATCCGGCAGCCGGACTCGGCGAGCCTGACGAGGCGCCGGCCGGAGAAGTTCTGCACGAGGAGGTTCAGGCCTATCCCGACGGCGTCGAGGCGCCGCGCGCCGCCGAAGAGGTCTTCGGCGGGGATCTGCCGCTGGAGACGGACCCGGTCGGGATGGACCGAGACCACGTCCGCGTACCGGTCGCCGACCAGATCCTCCACGGCGTCCACCCTGAGCCGGTCCGCGGACGGTACGGCCGTCCCGCTGCCCAGGATCTCCAGCAGCCGCGCGGACGCCCGCTCGGCCTGCGCGAGCACGGCCTCGGACAGCGCCCGGTTGCGGGAGACAACGTTACGGGCGACCTCCAGCTCGTCCAGGGCGAGCTCCACGTCGCGGCGGTCGTCGAAGTACGGCTGGAAGCCCGGCCAGTGCTGGACCATCAGCTCCCGCAGTTGCGGGAGCGTCAGGAAGCTGAGGACGTTGTCGTCGGCCGGGTCGAGCAGATAGCCCTTGCGGCGCGACACCTCGCGGACCGCGACGGCACGCTGGACCCACTCCTGGCCCGCCGGTCCGGCGGCGGCCACCACCCAGTCGTCGCCGTGCACCGGCTCATAGATCGGCTTGAGAATCGCCGAGACGACGGCACGCAGCCGCTGTTCGACCAGATTCAGCCAGATATAGGCCCGGCCGGCCCGCTGGGCGCGCGTACGCACCTCGCTCCAGGCCTCCGGACCCCAGTCCAGTTCCGCCCCGATCTCCATCGGCCGTGCGAGGGAGACCGCTCCGGGCGGGATGTCGCCGGAAACCCCCTCGTGACCTGGGTCACCTGGGGGTAGCTCCAGCCCTCCCGAGCTCACCCGCGCACCGCCTTCCCTCCCCTTTCAACGATCAAGGAAGGGTACTGCGCAAACGGGAGGAGGTGCAGCCGGATGCGCAGGCTCGTTTCTCAACTCCTGTGGCGCGGGCGGGCGTTCTGTGTGCCGATCTCGGCCGGAGTGGGATGATTCATAGGCATTGGGCCTGGTGACGGGGGGTCGGACGAGGGGCATCGTATGGTCTGAATCCGGCCATATGCCACGTCAGGACACGGTCCGGCAACGGGGTGGTGCCCGAAGAACCCGAAGTTGACCCACCGCTTCGTTCGACAGCTTCCGGCCCGGCTTCCGAACGGGCCTCCTAGGAGGTTGCGCCTCTTTCGGGGAGTATCTGATCGAAGAAGGCCCCCGCACCCGGATCAGAAATGGAAGAGTCATATCTATGCAGGTCTGGCCGGGACAGACGTATCCCCTCGGCGCCACCTACGACGGCGCCGGAACCAACTTCGCGGTCTACTCAGAGGCCGCGCACCGGATCGAGTTGTGCCTCCTGCACGACGACGGATCAGAAACGGCGGTGGAGCTACGCGAGACGGACGCCTTCGTCCGGCACGCCTATCTGCCGGGGATCATGCCCGGCCAGCGGTACGGCTTCCGGGTCCACGGGCCGTACGCGCCCGAGAACGGGCAGCGCTGCAACTCGGCGAAGCTGCTCCTGGACCCGTACGCCCGCGCGATCAGCGGCAGCATCGACTGGAACGAGTCGGTGTACGGCTACCACTTCGGCAGGCCCGACTCGCGCAACGACATGGACTCCGCCCCGCACATGATGACGGCCGTCGTGGTCAACCCGTACTTCGACTGGGGCGACGACCGCCGCCCGCGGACCGACTACCACCGCACCGTGATCTACGAGGCCCATGTGAAGGGCCTGACGATGCTGCACCCGGAGCTGCCCGACGAGCTGCGCGGTACGTACGCGGGGCTCGCCCATCCGGCGGTGATCGAACACCTCACGGAGCTGGGGGTCACCGCGCTGGAACTGATGCCGGTGCACCAGTTCGTCAACGACCACCGGCTGGTGGACGCCGGTCTCAACAACTACTGGGGCTACAACACCATCGGTTTCTTCGCCCCGCACAACTCCTATGCCTCCTGGGGAGACCGGGGCGAACAGGTGCTGGAGTTCAAGCAGGCGGTGAAGGCGCTGCACGAGGCGGGCATCGAAGTGATCCTCGATGTCGTCTACAACCACACGGCC
Organism: Streptomyces sp. NPDC058665; assembly: GCF_042714995.1. Lineage (NCBI taxonomy): Bacteria > Bacillati > Actinomycetota > Actinomycetes > Kitasatosporales > Streptomycetaceae > Streptomyces > Streptomyces sp. NPDC058665. Next base: position 31,521 of record NZ_JBHXRX010000017.1, on the reverse strand, counting down.
GAGGGCAACCATCTGGGCCCGACGCTCTCCTTCAGGGGCCTCGACAACGCCTCCTACTACCGTCTCGGCGCCGACAACCCCCGCTACTACACGGACACCACCGGCACCGGGAACTCGCTCCTGATGCGCAGTCCGCACGTGCTCCAGCTGATCATGGACTCGCTCCGGTACTGGGTGGAGGAGATGCATGTCGACGGCTTCCGCTTCGACCTCGCCGCCACGCTGGCCCGCCAGTTCCACGAGGTGGACCGGCTTTCGTCGTTCTTCGACCTGGTCCAGCAGGACCCGGTGGTCAGCCAGGTGAAGCTGATCGCCGAGCCGTGGGACGTCGGCGAGGGCGGTTATCAGGTGGGGAACTTCCCGCCGCTGTGGACCGAGTGGAACGGCAAGTACCGCGACACGGTCCGTGACCTGTGGCGGGGCGAGCCGCGCACCCTGGCGGAGTTCGCGTCGCGGCTCACCGGCTCGTCGGACCTGTACCAGGACGACGGGCGGCGCCCGCTGGCCTCCATCAACTTCACGACCTGCCACGACGGCTTCACCCTGCACGACCTGGTCGCCTACAACGACAAGCACAACGAGGCGAACGGCGAGGGCAACAGGGACGGCGAGAGTCACAACCGCTCCTGGAACTGCGGGGTGGAGGGCGAGACCGACGACCCGGAGGTGCGGGAGCTGCGCGACCGTCAGGTGCGCAACTTCATCGCGACGCTGATGCTGTCCCAGGGCGTGCCGATGCTCAGTCACGGCGACGAGTTCGGCCGTACGCAGGGCGGCAACAACAACGCGTACTGCCAGGACAACGAGGTCGCCTGGGTGCACTGGCCGGAGAAGGGCGACGAGAAGAACAAGGGCCTGCTCGCCTTCACCCAGACGATGGTCTGGCTGCGGCGCGACCACCCGGTGTTCCGGCGGCGGCGGTTCTTCCACGGCCGTCCGGTGGAGGGGATGCACGACGAGCTGTCGGACATCTCCTGGTTCACCCCTGAGGGTGAAGAGATGATCCAGGGCGACTGGCAGGCGACCGACGCGAAGGCCATGTCGGTCTTCCTGAACGGGCAGGCCATCTCGGAGCCGGGGCCGCGCGGTGAGCGGATCTCCGACGACTCGTTCCTGCTGATGTTCAACGCGAGCGCTCAGACGCTGGAGTTCGCCGTGCCCGTGGATCACGGCAGCCAGTGGCGGATCGTCGTGGACACCTCGCGTCCGGAGGGCGTGCCGCCGGGTGACGGTCCGAAGGTGGACGCGGGCGAGCGGATCACGATGATCGGCCGCAGCATGACGGTGCTGATGCGGTCTGTGTAGGCGGGGTGCGGACGGGCCTGGGCGCTTACGGACGGGCCGGGGCGGGCGCACGGAGTCCGTACCCGGTCCCGGCCCGTCGCGTGCGCCGTGGCACGATGGCATCCGTGTCGTGGCCGCTCCCGTGGCCGGTCGGCTGCCGAACGCATGACCGGATGACACAGAAGCCGTTGAGCGGGGTACGTACGTTCGCATGACGCCCTCTGCCACCTACCGGCTCCAGCTCCAGCCGGACTTCCCCTTCGCAGCCGCCGCCAAGGCGGTGCCGTACGTGGCCGCGCTCGGGGTCTCGCATCTGCATCTGTCGCCGGTGCTGGAGGCCATGCCGGGCTCGACCCACGGATACGACGTGGTCGACCACTCGCGCGTGCGCGCGGAGCTCGGCGGTGAGGAGGGGCTGCGGCGGCTGGCCGACCGGGCCCGCGAGTACGGGCTCGGGATCGTTCTCGACATCGTGCCCAACCACATGGCGACCGCGCCCTCGCAGAACAGGGCCTTGTGGGAGGTGCTGCGGGAGGGTCCGGCGTCCCCGTACGCCCGGTGGTTCGACATCGACTGGGAAGCCGGCGGCGGAAAGCTGCTGCTGCCCGTCCTGCCGGGCCCCGTAGGCGGTGAACTCGGCGAACTGCGCGTCGCCGACGGCATGTTGCACCACGGCGAATTGCGTTTCCCGCTCGCCGATGGCACGGCGGAGCTGCCGCTGCCCGCGCTCCTCGACGCCCAGCACTACCGGCCCGCGTGGTGGCGCCTGGGCCGTACCGAGCTCAACTACCGCCGCTTCTTCACCATTTCGGAGCTGATCGGGGTACGTGTGGAGGACCCGGAGGTCTTCACCGCGACCCACGCCAAGATCCTCGAACTCGTACGGGACGGGGTCGTCGACGGTCTGCGAATCGACCATCCGGACGGTCTCGCCGACCCCGAGGAGTATCTGCGGCGGCTCAACGAGGCCACGGGCGGCGCCTGTTGGACGGTGGTGGAGAAGATCCTCACCGGTGACGAGCCGCTGCCCGCGAACTGGCCGGTGGCCGGGACGACGGGCTACGACGCGCTGCACCGCATCGATGGGCTGTTCACCGACCCGGTCGGCGCCGACGAACTGGCCCACCGTTTCCGGGACTTCACCGGGCCCGCGGGCGACCGGGGCGGCTACTGGGAAGCGACCGTGCGGCGCGCGATGTACAAGGTCGTCATCGACGAACTGGCCGCCGAGACCTCGGCGCTGGCCCGCATCGCGGAGCGGATCTGCGCGAGCGACGCCGCGTTGCGCGACCACGCGCCGTGGGCGCTGCGGACGGCCATCAGGGAGTTGCTGGTACGGGTGCCCGTCTACCGGCCCTACACGGTCGCGGGCGGCCCGTGCCGGGAGTCCGACGAGGCGGCGGTGTCCAAGGAGGCGGCGCGGCAGGCCAAGGCGGCGTTCGCCGTGCCGGAGGAGGCGGCGGCCGTCGACGTCGTACGGGAGCTGGCGCTCGGCCGGCTGGGGGGCGGCCCCGACCGGGCGGCGTTCTGCGCGCGTTTCGCCCAGACGTCGTCCGCGCTGCGCGCCAAGGCCGTCGAGGACACGGCCTTCTACCGCCATGTGCCGCTGCTGTCCGCGAACGAGGTCGGCGGCGACCCTGGGCGGCCCGCGGTGAGCCCGGAGCGCTTCCACGACTACTGCGCGCGCCTGGCCCGCGACTGGCCGGCCACCGGCACCGTACTGACGACGCACGACACCAAGCGCAGCGCGGACGTACGGGCCGCGATCGCCGTCCTGTCCGAGTGCCCCGAACGGTGGGACGCGCTGCTGCGGCAGCTTGCGGGGGTTCCCGCGCCGGACGCCCAACTGGCCTGGCAGGCCTGGCAGACGGCCATCGGCTTCACCCCGTCGGAAGCGCCGCCGGGCGGCGCCCGGATGGAGCCCGCGCTGCTCAAGTCCGTACGGGAGGCGGGGCTGCACACGAGCTGGACCGAGCCCGATCCGGTGTACGAGCAGGCGGTACGGGACTTCGTAGCGGCGGGTCCGGCGGGCCGACCGCGCGAGGCGGTGGCCCGTCTCACCCGTGAACTCGCCCCGTACGTAAGGGCGAACACGCTCGGGGCTGCGCTGGTCCATCTCACGATGCCGGGTGTGCCGGACATCTACCAGCGGACCGAGCGGGAGTATCTGGCCCTGGTCGACCCGGACAACCGCGAACGCTTCCGTACGGGCCCGCCCGACGAGAAGACCGTGCTCACGGTGGCGGCTCTGCGGCTACGCCGCGAACGCCCGCACGCCTTCGCGGAGTCGTCCACGTACACGCCCTTGAAGGCGACCGGTCCGGCGACGGACCACTGCACGGCGTTCTCCCGTTCCGGCGAGGTCATCTCGGTGGTGACGAGGCTGTCGCTGCGCCTGGCTTCGTCGGGCGGCTGGTCGGGCACGGTGCTGGAACTGCCCGCGGGCCGCTGGACGGACGCGCTCTCCCCGGACCGGGAGTTCGCCGGCGGGCCGATCTCCCTGACGGAGCTCCTGTCGGCGAGCCCGGTGGCGCTGCTGTCGCGGCGCGAGTAGCCGGGCGACCGGGCGGAAGCCGGCTGTCGCTCACGCGTCCGGGGCCCGGGGCGCGGGGAACTCGTCCTCCGGGTAGTCCTCGGTGATCAGCTCGCGTACGTCCGCGTCCGCCGACGCCAGCCCGAACTGCCGGAAGCGGGCGATCAGTTCCGTCGCCCCGATGTCCTCCAGCAGCATCCCCAGCGCGCGCAGGGCGAGCGAGTCGTCGCCCTCCTCGCGCAGTGTCCGCTCCATCAGCTCACCGATCTCCTCGTGCAGGCCCTCCGTGCACGGGTCGCCCGAGCGGGCCAGCCGGCGCAGGACCAGCCGGGCGAAGACGCCGGCCCTGCCGAGGCTCAGCGAGGACGCGTACAGCTCGGGCACGAGCGCGCGCACCAGCCGCGGCCGGTTCCACCCGACGTCCATCAGCAGATTCAGCGCCGCGAACAGGCCGGGCCCGCCAGTCAGTTCCTTGCGCACCAGAGGCAGCGGATCGGTTTCGAACAGCCTCCTTCGCGCGGAGGACAACTCGTCGCTCGCCCGGACGTAGGCGTCCCACGCCCGTTCCTCGTCCGTTCCGCTGTCGGTGTCGGACCGGCCCATGCGCTCCCCCTTGCCACGCCCGCCGTTTCAGTGCGCCGCGAGCCGGAAGCTCAGTTCGCCGAAGCTCACCATGTCCCCGTCGCGCACCACGACCGTCCCCGTCACCCGGCGCCCGTTGACCGTCGTGCCGTTGGTCGACCCGAGATCCCTCAGGATCCACCGCCCGCCCTGCATCCCCAGCTCGGCGTGGAGCCGGGAGACGGTGTCGTGGCTGAGCCGCAGCCCGTTCATGGGATCGCGGCCGATACGCAGCGGGAACGGGCCCGGGTCGGGCAGCAGCAGCTTCGGCAGCCGCTCGACCTGCCAGGCCCTGCGCAGCCGCGCGGAGAACGCGGAGGCCCGCCCCACCGCGCCGAACAGCCGCCGCGCCCAGCGGCCGTCGGTGTCCAGGTCGGCCGTGAGCACTTCCAGCTCGTCGGACCTGCGCGCGGCCAGCGCCAGGTCCATCCGCCGTATGAACGTGTCGTGCGACAGCCTGCCCTGCGCCATTCCTTCTCTCAGGACGGCGAGCACACGATCGCGCTCGGCGTCGGAGAGCCGCGCGGGATACGTGTGGAACTCGAACGAGGACGTCACACAACTGATTGTCGGGCCGAGTCCTTGACGTGTCCAGAAGGGGCCTGTTCAGACCCGGACTTCTTCCGCCGCTGCCCGTCGCCCTCGTCCGACCGGAACCCGACCGGAACACGACCGGGAACCCTCTGGAGTGACGCGTTCACCGAATCGACGCGATCACCAGGCCTCCCGCCTGCCCCCTTGTCACCATGTGGGTGAAGAGTGCCGACGACAGAGGGGGACGACCCGTGCAGTTCGAGGTCTGGGCACCGCAGGCGCAGGACCGTGTCACGCTCCGGATCGGCGAGCCGGCCGGCAGCTCCGCAGGCGAGGGGGGCGGCGCCGACCACGCCATGGCCCGCGACCCGCTGCGCGACGGCTGGTGGACCGCCGACGCCCCCGCGGCCGACGGCACGCGCTACGGCTTCGCGCTGGACGGCGGCCCCGTGCTGCCCGATCCCCGCTCCCGCCGCCAGCCGGACGGCCCCGACGGGCTCAGCGCGGTCGTCGACCACGCCTCGTACGAATGGTCCGCGCCGTGGCACGGCCGGGCGCTCCCTGGCGCCGTCCTCTACGAGCTGCACGTGGGCACCTTCACCGCCGAGGGCACCCTCGACGCGGCGGCGGCCCAGCTCGCGCCGCTGGCCGAACTCGGCATCACGCACGTGGAGCTGATGCCCGTGTGTCCGTTCCCGGGGACGCACGGCTGGGGGTACGAGGGTGTGTCGCTGTGGGCGGTGCACGAACCGTACGGCGGCCCCGGGGCGCTGAAGCGTTTTGTCGACTCGGCGCACGAGCTGGGGCTGGGCGTCGTGCTCGACGTCGTGCACAACCACCTTGGCCCGTCCGGCAATTACCTGCCCCTGTTCGGCCCGTACTTCACCGATACCCACCACACCCCCTGGGGATCGGCGGTCAATCTCGACGCCCCCGGCTCGGACGAGGTCCGCGCGTATCTGCTTCGGAGCGCGCTCGCCTGGCTGCGGGACTACCGCTTCGACGGGCTGCGCCTCGACGCGGTCCACGCGCTCGCGGACACCCGCGCGCTGGCCTTCCTGGAGGAGCTGTCCGCCGCCGTCGACGGGCTCTCGGCGGAGCTGGCCAGGCCGCTGTTCCTGATCGCCGAGTCCGACTTGGGCGATCCTCGTACGACAACACCGCGTGCGGAGGGCGGTATCGGGCTGCACGGCCAGTGGAACGACGACTTCCACCATGCCGTGCACGCCGCGCTCACCGGCGAATCGCAGGGCTACTACGCGGACTTCGCGGCCGAGCCGCTCGCCGCGGTGGCCAAGACCCTGACGCGTGCCTTCTTCCACGACGGTACGTATTCGAGTTTCCGGGGCCGGACACACGGCCGCCCTCTCGACCCCGCCAGGACCTCCTCGTACCGCTTCCTCGGCTACGCGCAGACGCACGACCAGATCGGCAACCGGGCGCTCGGCGACCGGCTTTCGGCGACGCTCTCCCCCGGTCTGCTGGCGTGCGCCGCGGCGCTCGTACTCACCGGCCCGTTCACGCCGATGCTCTTCATGGGTGAGGAGTGGGGGGCCCGTACGCCCTGGCAGTTCTTCACCGACCACCGGGACCCTGAGCTGGCGGAGGCCGTACGCACCGGCAGGCGGCGGGAGTTCGCGGCGCACGGCTGGGCGGCCGAGTCCATCCCCGACCCGCAGGACCCGGCGACGCGCGACCGCTCGTGCCTGGACAGGACCGAGGCACAACGCGAGCCGCACGCCCGTCTGTTGGCCTGGCACCGCGATCTGATCGCCCTGCGCCACAGCCATCCGGATCTGTCGGACCCGGACCTGGCGACGGTGAAGGTGGCGTACGACGAGGGCGCGCGCTGGCTCGCGTACCGGCGCGGCGACGTACGGGTCGCCCTGAACCTGTCCGCGCGCCCTGCCGAGATCCCGCTGGGGGACCGGAGTGGTCAGGTGCTGCTGGCCTGGGATCCGGTGGAGGCGCCCGGTCCGGAGGGCGTGCTGCGGCTGCCGCCCGAATCGTGCGCGGTGCTCGCGGGAGGCTGAACCGGTGGAATCAGCGGTGAGTGAAACCACCCGTGTTCGTGTGCGCTCGAACGTCTAGCGTTCACATCATGAAGCAGCGAAATCTGGGCAGGACCGGGCTCCGCGTCAGCGAACTCTGTCTCGGCACGATGACCTTCATGAAGGACGACGAGGCGGGCGCGCACCGGATACTCGACACCTTCACCGAGGCCGGCGGCACTTTCCTGGACACGGCCGACGCGTACGGCCGGGGCGTCTCGGAGGAGGTCATCGGCGGCTGGCTGAAGGGGCGCGACCGCGACGGGCTCGTCATCGCGACGAAGGTGGCCCTCCCGATGGGCGAGGGGCCCAACGAGGGGGGCCTGAGCCGCAAGCACATCATCGCGTCGGTGGAGGCGAGCCTGCGGCGGCTCGGCACCGACCACATCGACCTCTACCAGACGCATGTCTGGGACGTCAGGACACCGATCGAGGAGACACTCGGCACGCTCGACACCCTGGTCAAGGCGGGCAAGGTCCGCTACCTGGGCGCGAGCAACGTCTCACCCGGCCAGCTCCAGCGGGCGCGCGACGTCGCCGACCGGCGGGGCTGGGAGCCGTACGTCTGCCTCCAGCCGATCTACAACCTCCTGGCGCGCGAGGTGGAGTGGGAGCTGCTGCCCCAGAGCGAGGCGGCGGGAGTCGGTGTCATCCCCTACAGCCCGCTTCAGGGCGGCTGGCTGACGGGCAAGTACCGGCGCGGCATGACGTCGGTCCCGGCCGGCAGCCGCGAGTCCCACGGCGACGGCGAGAGCTGGCGGGCGCGGGACAACGAGGAGACCTGGCGGGTCGTGGAGACGGTCCAGGCGGTCGCCGCCGAGACGGAACGCACACCCTCCCAGGTGGCACTGCGCTGGCTGCTGGACCGGCCGGGCGTCACGGCCCCGATCATCGGCGCGCGGACGCTCGACCAGCTGACGGACAATCTGGGCGCGGTTGACTGGGAGTTGACGGCCAGTCAGACATCCCGGCTGGACGAGGCGAGCGCACGCCCGCTGCCGTATCCGTACAGCGTGCTGTCGCGCTTCAGCTGAAGGCTTCGGGGCCGTCGGGCTCCGACGGTGAGACCAGTCGCTCCAGCAGCTCCTGGAAGTCCTCGCCGACGACGATGCGCAGCCCGCCCGCCTCGTGGTTCCCCTCGTCCTTGTCGCTGAGCTGGGTCAGCGTGCCGTCGCGCCACCAGTAGACGTACGGGCTGATCGCGCCCGGCGTGTCCTCGAAGCCGGACGCGGCGAACGACGCCATCGCGTTCAGCGACGGGATGAGGCCGGCGTCACGTATGACATGGAACGCGAGCTGGTGGCGGAACGGGAACGCCACCAGCGCGCCGTCCGGGCCGAGTTGCCGCCCGGTGATCTGGTGTACGAGGCTGTCCAGCGCCAGGACGCGGCTCGCGGTGTAGAAGGAGTCGCCCATGACGACCTCGAACCGCATGCCCCCCGCGTCCTTGACCGTCTCCCGTCCCTCGACGGGCAGTTGGCGCAGATTGCCGAGGGCCTGCGCCCGCAACTCGTGCAGCGGGCCCAACGGTTCCAGCGCCTCGTCGGTGAGCATCATGACACTCTCGGGGAGGTCGAGCGCGAGGATCTCGTACAGTCCGGGGGCGACGGAGCGCGCGTACGCGAAGGCCTGCGCGTCGAGGCTGTCGCCGCTGATCACCCGGGGGTAGAGCTGGGCCCGGATCTGCGCGGGCGACAGGGTGTCGAGGGCGGAGGGGCCGTCCATGGTCCGCAGCACCATCCCGGCGTGCTGCCGGACGAGTTCGCCCCAGACGCGGGCGCCGCGGTCGTCGTTGTGACAGACGGCGGCGAGGTTGGAGAGCCCGAACTGCCGTCCCGCGCTGTCGGTCACCAGGTCCGAGTAGACGGTGACCTCCAGGCCCCGCTCGGCGAACGCCTCACGCACCTGGCTGCGGAAGAGTGCGGCCTCGTCGGTCGAGAAGAAGGTGAATTCGGGATCGCGAGGCATCTCGCGCCCGTCTCGTTTCGGCCCGCGCCTGAACAACCCCACGTCGTCCGCCTCCCCATGATCCCGCTCGGCTTCGCGCCCCGGTCCCCGTTGCCCCTGTGATCGTCACGTCCGTCGAACGTTCGATGGTAGGCCCTCAGCACCCCCAGATGGCGGTTCGGGGGCATACGATGCGGCTCAGCCGGGGCCGACCGTGATCGGAATCACCAGGTCCGCGCGGTGCCTGCCCCGTGCGACGAGCCGGGCGTTGGCCTCGTCGGAGTCCCTGACCCAGCGCTCGGCGTAGGGGCGCTCCTTGCCGAAGCGCACATGCCGGTCGACCAGACGCCGTAGGCGTACGGCGTCGTCGAGCTCCAGGAACCACGCCTCGTCGATGAACGCGCGGACCGGCGCCCACGCGCCGTCGTCGTGCAGCAGGTAGTTGCCCTCGGTGATGACGAGCGGTACGTCCGGACCGACCGGGATGCTGCCCGCCACGGCCTCCTCCAGGGCGCGGTCAAACGCGGGCGCGTAGACGACGACCCCCGGCGCGGGCGCCCTCAGGCGCCCGAGCAGCGCGGCGTAGCCGACAGCGTCGAAGGTGTCGGGCGCACCCTTGCGCTCGGCGCGGCCGAGCCGGTGCAGCTCGGCCTGGGCGAGGTGGAAGCCGTCCATGGGCACGAGCACGGCACTCCCGCCGAGCGCCGCGACGAGCTCCCCCGCGAGCGTGGACTTCCCCGCACCCGGCGCGCCCGCGATGCCGAGGATCCGGCGCTGCCCGGTGGCGGCGAGCCCCCGGGCGCGACGGATGAGTACGTCGAGCTGCCGCGCGTCCATGGCGGCATTGTTCCATCCGGGGCGGTGGGGGCCAGGTGGCCCTTCCGCCGCCTTGCCCGACCAGTAGTCATACGTATAACCTTCCCGCCATGCCTCATATCGCCCTGGTCACCCTCGTCGTCCGCGACTACGACGAGGCCATCGCCTTCTACACCGGATCCCTCGGCTTCGAGCTGGTGGAGGACACCGACCGGGGCGACGGCTCCCGCTGGGTCGTCGTACGGCCGCGCGGCGGCGCCGGGGCGCTCCTGCTGGCCCGCGCGGCCGACGACGCCCAGCGGGCGAGCGTCGGCGCGCAGACCGGCGGCCGGGTCGGCTTCTTCCTGCACACGGACGACTTCGCGCGGGACCACGCCCGGATGACGGCGGCGGGGGTGCGCTTCCTGGAGGACCCCCGGCACGAGCCTTACGGCACGGTGTCGGTCTTCGAGGACTTGTACGGCAACCGCTGGGACCTCCTCCAGCCGGCTCCGGACAGGGCCTAGTTGCCCGGCAACGGGAAGGCGACCGGGCTGCGTTTGCCGTTGTGGTTGACCGCTCGGACGCCGAAGAAGACGTTGTCCTTGGACAGGTCCACCGTGTGCGTGGTCACAAGACCGACCTTGATCACGTGCGTCCACTCGGAGTCCGTCGTCTCGCGCCACACCACCTCGTAGCCGGCCAGGTCCGGCTCCGTGCCCAACTCCCATTTCAGCTCGGTGTCGTTGGTGAGGTTGCTCGTGACGATCCGCGCCTCGCGCGGTGTGCCGGGTGCCTGCGCCAGGGTCCACAGCACCGCGCCGTTCACCCGAGTCACACGCGCGATGTAGTCGAAGTCGCAGAACTCGGGCAGGTCGCCGTACTGCTTGCCGTCCTCGACCCGTACGTCCTGGTGCTGGTGCGCGAAGTCCTCGGCGGGTTCGGTGAACCGGGCCGCCGGATAGCCCTGTTCGAGGAACGGGATGTGGTCGCCGCCCCGCAGATAGCGGTCGCGCCGGTAGACCACGCGTACGTTCATGCCCGTCGCGTCGTTGGACCCCACGTCGCTGACGAAGCGAGCGAGCTGCCGGGTCGCCGAGTCGTTCTCGCCGCCCACCGAGCGGCGGGTGTTGGCCTGCGCCGGGGTCTCGGACGTCGGCACACCCTCGGTGAACAGCCGCACCGTGTACGGGTCGCGGGTGCCGTCGTCGGCGCGCGAGCTGCCGATGATGTCGTTGGTGAACATGCCCTGGACATCGGCGCCCGCCGCCTTGAACTGCCGTGCGGCGTACCCCGATCCGTACAAGCCCTGCTCCTCGCCGGCGACCGCGACGAACACGATCGTCGCCGCCGGCCGCCGCTTCGCCAGCACCCGCGCCAGCTCCATCACGAGCGCGACACCGGACGCGTCGTCGTCGGCGCCGGGCGCGTCGCTGGTCGCGTCCATGACGTCGCTGACCCGCGAGTCGTAGTGGCCGGCGACGACGTACACCCGGTCGGGATCGACCGAACCACGCAGTGTGGCAACGACGTTGGTGATCCGCGTAGCCACCGGGATCCGCGACGCGGGCTCCTGGATGTACGACTGGAGCTCGGCGGTCATCCGGCCACCGGACACCGCCGCGTACTTCTTCATCTCGGCCAGGATCCAGTCCCGCGCGGCGCCGATCCCACGCTCGGGGTCGTCCTGGACGGACAGCGTGTGCCGGGTCCCGAACGCGGCGAGCCGCCGCACGGTCGCCTCGATACGGTCGGCGTCGATCTCCTTGAGCAACGTGCGCAGTTCCCGGTCGGGCGCCTGCGCGGTGACCGGGCGTCCCCCGTCGCTGGGCGCGGCGGCGGCCTGACCGGCGGCGGTCAGCGGTACGGCTGTGGCGGCGGTAACGGCGGCGGCCGACGTCAGTACGGTCCTTCTGCGCGGCATTCCAGCGGGCTGCTCAGACATGGAAATTCCTTTCCAGAACGATGAACCGGCGCCTCATCGTCATGGACAGGACAACTTCCACACAAGCCCACGGCTCGTGAAGGGCCAGCCGGCGCGGAAGGGAACGCCGCACGGCGGAAAGCTCCGTAAGGGCCTTGTGGAAAGGCCCTTACGGAATCGCGGTCAGGCCCCGTCGGGAGTCAGTCGCAGGGAGATCGAGTTGATGCAGTACCGCTGGTCCGTCGGTGTGGCGTAGCCCTCGCCCTCGAAGACGTGGCCCAGGTGCGAGCCGCAGCGGGAGCAGCGGACCTCCGTGCGGACCATGCCCATCGAGCGGTCCTCGATGAGCTCGACCGCGTCGGTGTCCTTCGGGTCGTAGAAGGACGGCCAGCCGCAGTGGGACTCGAACTTCGTGCCGGAGCGGAACAGCTCCGCGCCGCACGCGCGACAGGAGTAGACGCCCTCCGTCTTGGTGTCCGTGTACTCACCGACGAAGGCGGGCTCCGTGCCGGCCTCGCGCAGCACCCTGTACTCGGCCGGGGACAGTTCCTCGCGCCACTGCTCGTCGGGCTTGTCGATGTCGTACGCCATGGCTTCCTCTCTCGCTCCTCAGTGGGGCAGCCGGGCCAGAATCTCCGGACCGAGGTCCGTGACATCCCCGGCCCCCATGGTGAGAACGAGATCCCCGGGCCCCGCCATTCCCGCCACGGTCCCGGCCACCGCGCCCTTGTCGTGCACGGCCCTGACGTCGGCGCCCGCGCGCTCCGCCGCCTCGATGATCAGCGCGCTCGTGATGCCGGGGATCGGGTCCTCGCGGGCCGGATAGATGTCGAGTACCACCGACGCGTCGGCCAGCGCGAGCGCCTGGCCCATCTCCGTACCGAGCTCCTGCGTACGCGAGAAGAGGTGCGGCTGGAAGACGACGAGCAGCCGGGAGCCGGGTTCGGCGGCGGCGCGCATCGCCTCCAGGTCGGCGGTCATCTCGGTGGGGTGGTGGGCGTACGAGTCGATGACCTGCACGCCGTTCGCCTCGCCCTTGAGCTGGAGGCGGCGCTTGACGCCGGTGTACTTGCCGAGCGCGGAGGCGAGGTTGTGCGCGGGGACGCCGAGCGCGACGCCTGCCGCGAGGGCGGCCACGGCGTTGTGCGCGTAGTGGCGGCCGGGGACCGAGACCGTGAAGGTGAGGAAGCGGCCGGCCAGGACGACGGTGACCTCGCTGGTCAGACCGCGCGGGGTGACCTTGTGGACGCGTACGTCGGCGTCCGCCGCCTCGCCGTACGTCACGACCTTGAGCGAGGCCCGGTCGCGCACCTTCGCGGTCAGCTCGACCGCGCCCGGCTGGTCGGCGGCGACGACCAGCGTGCCGCCGGGGGCGATCTTGCCGACGAACGTCTCGAAGGACTCGTAGATCTCGTCCATGGACGCGTAGTTGGCGTGGTGGTCAAGCTCGACGTTGAGGACGATCGCGACCTCGGGGTCGTACTTCTGGAAGCTGCGGTCGCTTTCATCCGCCTCGGCGACGAAGATGTCGCCCGCGCCGTGCCGGGCGTTGGTACCGGGCCCCTCCAGGTCGCCGCCGATGGCGTACGACGGGTCGAGGCCCAGCTCCGTGAGGGCGACGGCCAGCATGGAGGTCGTCGTCGTCTTGCCGTGCGTACCGGCGACGGCGATGGACCGCAGGCCGCCGCCCATCAGGGCGGCGAGCGCGTCGGAACGGTGTACGACCGGGACGGACAGCTCGGCGGCCCGCACCAGCTCCGGGTTGTCCGCCCTGATCGCGCTGGAGACGACCACGCACGAGGCGTCGTCGGCGAGATGCTCCGCCGCGTGGCCGATGTGGACCGTGGCGCCGAGGGCACGCAGGGCCTCGGCGGTGCCGGACTCCTTCGAGTCACTGCCCGCGACCTTCGCACCGCGCTGGGTGAGGATCTTGGCGATACCCGACATTCCGGCGCCGCCGATGCCGATGAAGTGCGGCCGTTCCATGGCGGTGGGGATACCGGGTGCCATACGTGTTCTCCCAGGTGGTGCGGTGCGGGTGCGGTGAGAGCTGTGCGCTTTCGCGGGCCGCCGGCCGGGTGCCGTCGACGCTCTCCCAGCCTATTCGCTCCGGTCCGCCCCGTTGGTCTCCCCTTCGGTCCTGCCCCGGGCGCTGTCGCCGTTCCGCGTACCGTTCCCGGTGTCGTCCTCCGCGCTGTGCGCGAAGAGTTTGAGCACCGGCACACCGACCTTGTGACGTGCGCGCGATGTCCAGTCCCGGTGGAAGAACTCCTCCACGTAGTGCGGCGCGGTCAGCACGATCACCTCGTCGGCCGCCGCCTCCTCCACGACCGACTTGAGGTGGTCGAGCGGGTGCTTCTCGACCACCACGCCGTTGGCCTGCCGGCCCGCCGCTCTCAGGGCGGCCAGGGAGTGCGCCAGCGCCATCTCGGCGGGCTCGCGCGCCTCGGCGCCCTCCAGTACGTCGCCTTCGCGGCCGGCCTCCCCCAGCTCGCCGAACGCGACGTCGTCGATGGCGCGCAGCAGTGCGTCGACCTGGTCGCCGCGGGGCTGCATGAGCACGATGAAGCGGACCTCCTCGTCGCCGTGGAGGGTGGTGACGAATTCGACGTCCACGGACGACAGGGCCTTCTCGATCATCAATACGCTTGTGAACACGACAGGCGCCCTTCGTCGTTCAGGGGCCGCTGCGGCCCACTGCGTAAACCATCCTTCCCCGTGTCCGCACGGGGTCTGCGTGAGTAAGTGTGCCCAGCGGGGGCTAACCGGAACGGAGAATTCCGCTCAATGTCGGATCCGACGGTATCGGGTGAAAAGGAACCCGGACTCCTCCAATACCGCCGCAAGGTCGAAGCGCTCGGGGTCCGCGAGATCCGGCCCGCCGGTGATGCGCTGGGCACTGCCCACCGTGAGCAGGGGCGCGACCGTCAGGCAGAGCTCGTCCAGTACGTCGGCCGCCACGAACTGGCCGAGCAGCCGGGGTCCGCCCTCCGCGAGCTGCCGTACGAGTCCCATGTCCGCCAGGGCCCCGACCGCCCTGTCCGCGTCGACGCCGGGCCCGTCCCCGGCGATCAGCACGCGCACGCCCGCTTTCTCCGCGTCGCGGATCCGGTCGGGGGACGCGGCGGCGCCGGTCAGGACCAGGGTCTGGACGAGGGGCGAGGTGAAGAGGGGGAGCGAGAAGTCGAGATTCAGGCTCGCGGTGACGACGGCGATCGCGGGCGCGGCCGTCTGCCCGGCGGCGGCGCGCCGCTCGGCGAACGCGTCGCGTGCGCGGGCGGGACGGTAGCCCTCCAGGCGAACCGTTTCCGCACCGACGAGTACGACATCGGCCAGCCCTCGCAGGGTGCCGAAGATCCGCATGTCGGCGTCGGACGAGATCCCCTGCGAGCGCCCGTCGTGCTGGGCGGCGCCGTCGAGCGTGGAAACCATGTTGGCGCGCAGCCAGCGGGGGGAGTCGGTGGTCGGGGTTGGGTACGCGTACGCCTCGGCGAGCTCGTCCAGCGTCCAGTCGCGGTCCACGGGGGTGGGGGCGGATGCGGTCGGATCGGTGACGGGGAAGAGACGTCGCATGCGCAGCAGTCTGACACGCGAGGTCGCACACAGTCACAGGGCTCCACGCCCCGCGCGCGCCGGTCGGGGGCGGGGTGTTCTGTCCTCAACCGCCGGACGGGCAGGGTGCGCTGCCCGCGCACGCCACCGGGCGCGGCAGGCACGCCCTGCCGGGCCACCTCCCGTGCGGGGGTCCTCAAACGCCGGACGGGCTGAGTGTGCTGCTGCCCGCACGTGGCGGGCGAACCGGCTGGCCGCGTCCGCCCACGCCGACAGACGGTCCGGCCCGGCCGCCCCGTGGGCCCCCCGGCCGGGCGGGAGTCTTCAGCCCGTCCGGCGTTTGAGGACAACCCCGCTCCGGCGATCGGATCCCCGAACAGCCGACCACCTCAGCCCGTCCGGCGATTGAGGACACCCGCCACCACCGCAGGGGCACACCCGCCCGCCCCGTTCCCCACGAGCCGGGCGGCCGTTTGGTGCCCGCGCCCCACCAGCCCGTCCGGCGATTGAGGACGCCCACGCCCGGCAGGGCGAGGGCACCGTCGGCGTAGCGCTTACAGTTGGGGACCGTGTCAGCCTCCTCCGCCGAACCGGTGTCCGCCGCTCCCGTGAGCGGGCCCGTCTCGCTGTGCGCGCGGGAGCCGCGGGTCGATGCCGGGCGGCTGGTCGCCGAGCTGGTGCCGCCGCCGCGCTTCGACTCCGTGCGGTTCGCGACGTACGTCCCCGACCCGGGCCGGCCCGGCCAGGCCGAGGCCGTCACCGTCCTGAGCGCGTTCGCCGCCGGGCTCGGCCACGGCAGGGGCCAGGAGGGCAAACGGCGCTGGTTCGGCCGGAGGCCCCAGGCAGCCACCGGCCCGCGCGGCGTGTACCTCGACGGCGGTTACGGCGTCGGCAAGACCCACCTCCTCGCCTCCCTCTGGCACGCCACCCCGGCCGCCCCCGAGGAAAAGGCGTTCGGCACCTTCGTGGAGCTGACGAACCTCGTCGGCGCGCTCGGTTTCCAGCAGACCGTACGGACCCTCGGCGGCCACCGGCTGCTCTGCATCGACGAGTTCGAGCTGGACGACCCGGGCGACACCGTCCTCGTATCGAGCCTGCTGAGCCGACTCGTCGAAGCGGGCGTGGCGCTCGCCGCCACCTCCAACACCCTGCCCGGCAAGCTCGGCGAGGGCCGCTTCGCCGCCGCGGACTTCATGCGGGAGATCCAGGGGCTCTCCGCGCGCTTCCGCCCCCTGCGTATCGACGGCGACGACTACCGGCACCGGGGACTGCCCGAGGCGCCCGCCCCGCTCACCACCGAGCAGGTGACACGCGCCGCCCACGCGACCGCACGCTCGACCGGGGCCGGCGCCGCCAGCCTGGACGACTTCCCCGCTCTCCTCGCCCACCTCGCCACCGTCCACCCCAGCCGCTACGGCGCGCTGACGGAGGGGCTGCGGCTGGCCTGCTTCACCGACGTGGGCCCGGTGCCCGACCAGTCGACGGCGCTGCGTCTCGTCGTCCTGGCCGACCGGCTGTACGACCGGGAGATACCGGTTCTCGCCTCCGGGCTGCCCTTCGACCGGCTGTTCGGCGAAGAGATGTTGAACGGCGGCTACCGGAAGAAGTACTTCCGCGCGATCTCCCGTCTCACCGCCCTGGCACGCGACGCGAAGAGCGTGATCGCCGAGTAAGTTCGGAGCCGTAACGAAGTGCGGTGCGTGAGGTGCGTTCGATCAGCTCCCGCGTGCCCGATACAGAAGGGTTCCCATCACCATGGCTACCACGCGCCAGGCACACACCGTCTGGGAAGGCGACCTCCTCAAGGGCAGTGGCGTCGTCACCTTCGACTCCTCCGGCATCGCCGACCAGCCGGTTTCCTGGGCCTCCCGCGCCGAGCAGGCGAACGGCAAGACCAGCCCGGAGGAGCTGATCGCCGCCGCTCACTCCAGCTGCTTCTCGATGGCCCTGTCCAACGGTCTCGCCAAGGCCGGCACCCCGCCGACCAAGCTGAACACCCAGGCCGACGTCACCCTGGTGCCCGGCACCGGCATCACCGGCATCCACATCACGGTGCGGGGTGAGGTCGAGGGGATCGACGAGGCGGACTTCGTCAAGGCCGCCGAGGACGCGAAGGCCAACTGCCCGGTCAGCCAGGCGCTCGCGGGCACGAGCATCACGCTCACCGCTTCGCTCGCCTGAGCAGCAAGGCTCCTCCGATCAGCACGTCACCTGCGATCAGCGGGTCTCCTCTGATCAGCTGATCTCTCAGGACACATCAGGCCCAGTGGCCCGCACAGTTCACGTGTGCACGACACCCGTGATACACCGTGCGGGTCACGTCTCTGTCCGCCAACAGGGAGTTGCCTTCTATGTCCGCAACACGACGTCAGGTTCTGGCCACCGGAGCATCGGTGGCGGGAATCGCATTCACCGGAGCGGTGTCGGAGTTGTTCGCCGGCACCGCTGTCGCACAGGAAGTGGGACGCAGCGGCTACGGCCCGCTCGTCCCCGACCCCGACGGCCTGCTGGATCTGCCGAAGGGTTTCCGCTACCGCGTCCTGTCCAGAACGGGCGACGCGCTCCGTTCGGGCGAGGGCGAAGTCCCCAGCAATCCCGACGGTATGGCCGCCTTCGCCGGCCGGCGAGGCCGCGTCCATCTGGTCCGTAACCACGAGAACCGCGCCGACGGCAAGATCGGCGTACCGACCGTCGACGGCCTGACCTACGACCCGATGGGCAAGGGCGGCTGTACGGCGCTCGAACTCGACGGGCGGAACCACGTAATCGGCGAACGCGTCGCCATCGCCGGCACCGCCGTCAACTGCGCGGGCGGGCCCACCCCTTGGGGCACCTGGCTGACCTGCGAGGAGACCGAGGACAAGGCCGGCACCAACGGCTACACCAAGGACCACGGCTTCATCTTCGAGGTCGACGGCGCCGATCCGCACCGCAGCGGAGCCGTACCGCTGAAGGCGATGGGCCGCTTCCAGCACGAGGCGATCGCGATCGACCCGCGTGAGGGCGTCGTGTACGAGACGGAGGACGCGTTCGACAGGCCCTTCGGGCTCTTCTACCGCTTCCTGCCCGACAAGCCCCTCGGCGGCCAGGGCTCGCTGCGCGCGGGCGGCACGCTGGAGGCCATGCGCGTCCCCGGCGTACCCGACCTGTCGGCCGTCCAGGAGCCGGGCACGGCCTTCGACCGTATCGAGTGGGTGCCGGTCCCGGACCCGCAGGCGAAGGAGACGCCCATCCGGCTCCAGGACTTCGGCAAGAAGGGCATCACGCACGCCCAGAAGCTGGAGGGCTGCTACTGGGGCGACCGGTCCGTCTACTTCGTGTCGAGCTTCGCGAAGAGCGCGGAGGGCTCGGCGGCCGACCACTTCGGTCAGGTGTGGAAGTACGAGCCGCATCGGCGTCGGCTCACACTGGTGATCGCCTTCGGCCCGGACACCGACATCCAGCTGCCCGGCGAATCCCCGGACAACATCTGCCTCGCGCCCAGCGGCGGCCTGATGGTGTGTGAGGACGGCGGTGGCGCGCAGCATGTGTACGGGCTGACGCGCGGCGGCGAGCTCTACGAGATGGCGCGCGGGGCGGAGAACATCGGGACGCCCGAGGAGCCGGAGTGGGGTGAGTTCGCGGGGGTCACGTTCGCACCGGACGGCGGGACGATGTACGTGAACTGCTACACGCCGGGTACGACGTTCGCGATCACGGGACCCTGGCGCTAGGACCCTGTCTTGAAGGTCGCCGGACGGGCCGTTCGTGGCCCGTCCGGCGACCGACCGGGGTTCAGCCCGGTCAGTGGTCGCGCCCGGCCTCCAGGCCGTTGTCGCCGACGCCGACGCCACTGCCGTCATCGACGCCACTGCCGTCGCCGGCCCCGGCCCCGCCGTCCTCGGCGGCACCACCGGCGTCACCTGCGCCGCCCGCGCCGATCTCCGCGCCCACTGCGGCCAGCGCCGTCGAGACCGGCTGGAAGAACGTCTCGCCGCCCGACGTGCAGTCGCCGCTGCCGCCCGACGTCAGGCCGATCGCCGTGCCGTCCGCCGTGAACAGGGGGCCGCCGCTGTCGCCGGGCTCCGCGCAGACGTTGGTCTGGATGAGACCGCTGACCGAGCCCTCCGCGTAGTTCACGGTGGCGCCCAGCCCGGTGACCGAACCGTCGGCGAGCCCGGTGGTGCTGCCCATCCGGACGACCTCCAGGCCCACCGCGGCCTCGCCCGCCTGCCCGATCGGCAGGGTCTGCCCGTCGCCGAGGTCCACCTCGCTGGGCGCGGCGGTGGCCGGGTCGTCGTACGTCACGAGCGCGAAGTCCCCGTCGCCGGGGAACGTCGCGGCCTGGACCGTACCGACGGCCGCGCCGTTCTGCTCCTCGGACCACTGCTCGGCCGCGACACCGCAGTGCCCGGCGGTGAGGAACCCGGGGGTGCCGTCCTGCGTAAGGACGTTGAAGCCGAGCGAACAGCGGGCCCCGCCGCCGAAGATGGCGTCGCCGCCCTCCAGGAACGGTTTGAACTCGCCCGCCGACTTCTGGATACGGGCCATACCGTCGCCCAGCGAGGCCACGGTCGACTCCAGCGTGTCCCAGCGCTCACCGGTGACCGTCGTGTCGGCGGTGACCAGGATCTGGTTGGTCCGGGGGTCAACGGCCCACGCGGTACCGGGGATGGTGGCGTCCCGGCTCAACGTGCCTGTGGCGGACCGGAGTTCGCCCATGCTGTTCTCGACGCTTCTCGCCACGGCACCGGCGTCGCGCACCCGCGCGGTCGAGTCGCCTTCGCTGTCGCCGCCGTCCGCGACATTCACCACGACCTGCTTCTTCTGCGCGTCGTAGTACGCCCCCGCGTACTCGTCGCCGAGCTGTGAGGACAGCCGCGCGACGAGTTCCGGCGCCGAAGCGGCGCTGACCGTTCGCACGTTCTGCCCGGAGCCGCCGCCCGCGCCGTCGTCCGTGCCGGACTGTGACGCGTTGGCGTTCGGCAGCAGGATGGCCGCAGCCGCGACACCCACCGCCCCGGCTCCCGCGAGTGCGGCCTTGCTCTTGGATATTCGCCTGTGACTCAACTCGTCGCCTCCTGTGGGGGATTACGGAGTCCGACCCCTTGATACGGGCGGTACGGGAGTTGCGTTCAACGGGCGCGACAGACGATCGGCGGTGAACACGTGAGGGGCCGACCGGACAGCGGTCCGGCCGGCCCCTCACCCGCCACGAACTGACGACTGATCAGCCGCTGATCTCGATCTTCTTGTTGTTCTCAGACGCCTCGACCGGCTCCGCCGAACTCGTACGCTCCGAGAGGTTCTTGAGGAGTGCGGCGATGTCGACGCCGGTGGTCGACGTGAGCAGTTCCATACCCTGCGCGACGTTGTCGGTGACCGTACGCGAGAGCTGGCTCGCGCCGTCCGTGGAGATGACCGTCAGCTTGTCCACGGCGCTCAGCGGCTCGGCCGCCTTGCCCACGACGGAGGGCAGCACCTCGACGAGCATCTGGAGCACGGCCGCGTCGCCGTACTGCCGATACGCGTCCGCCTTCTTCTGCATCGCCCCGGCCTCGGCCGTACCGCGCGCCGCGATGGCGTCGGCCTCCGCCTCACCCTCGATCCGTACGGCCTCGGCCAGCGCCGCACGGCGCAGCTTCTCGCCCTCACCGGTGAGCCGCGACCGCTCGGCGTCCGCCTCGGCCTCCTTGACCAGCGCGATCCTGCGGGCCTCCGCCTCCTGCTCGGCCTGGTAGCGGGCGGCGTCGGCCGGCTTACGCACCTTGGTGTCGAGCTGACGGTCCGTCAGTGCTGCCTGACGCTGCGCCACCTTCTCCTGCTCGCCGAGGACTTCCTGCTGGCGCGCGGCCTCGGCGAGCGGTCCCGCCGCGTTGGCCTTGGCCTTGGCCGCCTCGGTCTCGACCTTGATCTCGGCCTGCTTCAGATAGAAGGTCCGCTCGGCCACCGCGATCTCCTCGGCGGCCTTGAGCCTGGCCTGCTCGGAGGCCCGCTTGGCGATCGCCTCGGCGATGTCCGCCTCCTGGCGGGCGCGGGCGGCCTCGGGCCGGCCCAGGTCCTCCAGGTACGAGCCCTCGGTGGTGATGTCCTGGATCTGGAAGGCGTCCAGGATCAGGCCCTGCCCGGACAGGCTCGCCTCGGCCTCCTCGGCGACCTGTCCGGCGAAGGCGGCGCGGTCGCGGATGATGTCCTCGACGGCCATCCGGCCGACGATGGCGCGCAGCGCACCGGAGAGCACTTCCTGGGTGAAGCCGACGATGCCCTTCTGCTGCCGCAGGAAGCGCTGGGCGGCGGCGCGGATGGCGTCCTCGTTGCCGCCGACCTTGACGATGGCGACGCCTTCGAGATGTGCCTTGACGCCGCGCAGGGTCACCGCGCCCCGTACGGCGACCGGGATGTGCCTGCTGGACAGGTCGAGCGTGAACTTCTGCTGGACGAAGGGGACGACGAAGACGCCGCCGCCCACCACGACCTTCTGGCCGCTGTTGTCGGTGCTGACCCGGCCGGTGACCGGGTCGGTGGACGACTTGCCCCGGCGGCCGGTGATGATGAAGGCCTCGCTGGGGCCCGCGACCTTGTAGCGGGTGATGACGACGAGAGCGAGCAGGACGAGAAGTACGACGACTCCCGCCACCGCGATGATCACTGGACTCATATGGGTGCCCCCCTGTTGACGTACGAGCTGTCGGCGTCGCACATGGGGGACGCCCACAGCTGAGCGGTGGTTCGGTATTTCGGCGCTTTTGCGCTTCTGCGCTTCGATGTTCCGGCGGTGGGGATCAGCGCTCGACGGGGCGGACGCCGACCGAGGTGGACGACAGCGTCGACTCCACCCAGACCTCGGCGCCCCGCGCCAGCGGCACCGTGCTCTTCGCGGCGAACTTCACCGGCTGGCCCGCCACCCGGAGCATCACCTCGCCGTAGCCGTCGGCCGGGATGGCCGTGACCACGGACCCCGACGTGCCGAGGAGATCCGCTCCCCGTGGCGTGGCATCGGTCTGCTCGCGCATCAGCACCCGGCTGAGTTTCCAGGCCAGCCAGCCGGTGACGGCACCGGCGACGGCGCCCGCTGCGATGGCGGGGCCGACCCCGAGGTCGGTCGTACCGAGCACGATCGCGCCGCCGAACCCCAGCATCGCGACGAATCCCGCGACGACGGGCAGCGACAGCAGGCCCGCGAACAGACCGTCGAGCACTCCGCCGAACAGGCCCTCGAAGATCCCGTCGAAGATCAGCGCCACGGCGAGCAGGACAACGCCCGCGATACCGAGACCGAGAAACACATCCATGGGTCGCCCCTCCCCCGGCTTCCGCCGGTCCCCCTCGAACCCCTGAACCCTTGAATGGGAGAAGAATTTTCTCACGGTCCGTCACGGCAGAGCACTGCCCGGTTCCGGCAATCTTCGAGTGCCGAAACCGCAGGATGAACATTTAGTCCTATATTTTTCCTTTATGCCCACATATGCACCGAGACTATTGCCCCTCGCCCTGCTGGGAACCGTCATCGCGGGATGCGCCGGCGACACCGATACGCGGCTGGCCCCCGCCCCGTCGGCCAGACCCACGACGCACCAGCCGGCCGGGCCGGAACGCCCGGCGACCACGCCGGTCTTCCTCCGCGCCGCGGACCCCCCGGGCAAGACTCGTGCCAGTACGGCCGCCAAGACCGTCGCGCTCACCTTCGACGCCGACATGACGGCCGACCAGGGCGCCCGCGCGGCCCGCGGCGAGCGCTTCGACAACCCGACCCTGATCTCGTCGCTGCGCCGCCTCGAAGTGCCCTCGACGATCTTCATGACGGGCCGGTGGGCGGAGGAGTACCCGTTCCAGGCAAGAGAGATCGGCTCGGACCCCCTGTTCGAGGTCGCGAACCACTCGTACAGCCACCACTCCTTCACGGCCAACTGCCACGGGCTGCCGGTGCTTCGGAAGAAAGACATGGCCGCCGACGTGGAGCGGGCCTTCCGCGCGTTCCGTGAGGCGGGGGTGCGCCAGGTGGTGCCGTACTTCCGCTTTCCCGGCGGCTGTTACGACCAGTCGGCGCTGCGGACCCTGGCGCCGGCGGGCCTGACGGCGGTCCAGTGGGACGTCGTCAGCGGCGACGCCTTCGCCACGGACGCGGACGCGGTGGCGGAACAGGTACTCGCCGAGGTACGGCCGGGCTCCCTGGTGGTCATGCACTGCACAACGAGCGCGGCACCGGTGACGGACGAGGCGGTCCGGATGATCGTCCCGGCGCTGCGCGAGCGCGGCTACCGCTTCGTCAAGGTGTCGGAACTGATGAAGGGCTGAAGGGCTGGCGCGGTCGGGCCCCGCCGCCGGGGCCGCCGGCACCGTGGCGGCGGCCCACTCCTCGCGGCTCCAGGCGTTCGGTCAGCTTCCGGACGTCTTCGGCGGCGTCAGCTCGCTCGGCCGGACGATGACGAAACCCTCGCCCTGGAGCATCAGTTGGACGGCCTCGCCGGAACCGCCGCGGATCATCGAGCCGACGGACTGTGAGCGGTGCAGCGAGGTGCTCAGCTGGGCGCTCCAGCCGACGACGGCGTCCGTGTCGACGTACACCGGCGCCTGAGCGGTGACGGGGATGACGATGGGGGTGCCCTCGCAGATGACGGCGAGCTTCCCGTAGCCGGTGAAGAGGCTGTTGAAGAGACCGCCGCCGGTCATGCCGGCGCCCTTCACCGTCTTGATCTCGTAGGAGAGGGTGGAGTCGAAACAGAGGACGTTGCGGCCGTTGACGGTGAGCGCGTCGCCCTGGTCGATGTCGACGATGAAGCAGTTGTTCGCCTCGTGCGCGAACCACGCCTCGCCCTGGCCCTTGACGGCCATCAGCGGCAGCCCCTCGCCGGTGACGGCGCGCTTGAGCATTCCGCCGATGCCCTGGCCCTTGCGTTCGAACTGGAGATTGCCCCGGAAGGCGATCATCGACCCCTGACGGGCGTGCATCTCACCGTTGACGGCGTATTTGACGGATTTGGCGTTCTGGAGGCTCATCCCGGGGGTCGTGGCCTGTTGCGCCATGTTCTCGCTGGCAAAGAGATCGCTTTTCATGTCGAGCATGGTCACCCGGAGGCGACGGTTCCGCCAACAGAACGGCGAGCCGGGGCTGGCACACTTGCCACGTGAGCATCGACAACACCTCCGGCGGCGCGGCCGACAGCCCGTTCCGGCATGAGCTGACAGCGCGCGACGAGGCCCCGCAGTTCGTCCTGCCGCTGGTGGTACGGATCGAGAGGGCCGCGCCGCCGACCCGTACCGACGCGCTGGAGGCCGCCGCCCGCGCCGTACTCGTCATGCTCGCCGACGAGCGGTCGAACGGGGACGGCGAGTGGGCGCGGGCGATGCGGGACTGGCAGGACGCCCGGATCCGCAAGGTGGTGCGCAGGGCGCGCGGCTCGGAGTGGCGCAAGGCGTCGCAGCTGCCGGGGATCACGGTGACCGGCCCCGAGGACACGGGCCCCGAGGGCGCGGCCGAGCCGGCCGAGGGCGCCGCCTTCGCCCCGTACGCGGAGGTACGGGTCTTCCCGCCGGTCCCGCTGGACGGCTGGCCCAAGGAGCTGGCCAAGCTCCAGGTCTCCGGCACCGACCTGGCCGATCCCGAGGAGCCGCCGGCCGCCGACCTGTCCGCCCCCGTGCTCTGGCTCAGCCCCGACGTCGGCATGTCGGCGGGCAAGGCGATGGCCCAGGCCGGCCACGGCGCGCAGCTCGCGTGGTGGGAACTGTCGGAGACGGAGCGCAAGGCGTGGCAGGAGGCCGGGTTCCCTCTCTCCGTACGTACTCCGGACGCCGCGCGCTGGCGTCAACTGACCATCAGCGGGCTGCCGTTGGTCCGTGATGCCGGTTTCACGGAAATCGCGCCGGGGTCGAGCACGGTGGTCGCCGATCATCCCGCGCGGCGGCGTTGAACACTCCCGTTCCGGGATTCGTATCTCCCAATACCGCTAAGTAGGTTGAACGACCGGCCAGCGAACGGTTGATTCTGCGGTGGTACGCGGTGGTAGTACATCGGCCCGGGAGAACACTTTGTTGCGACGTATCAATGGCACGGCACTCATCATCGCGGCGCTCGTCGCGACGGTCGGGGCGCTCGCCTTTCCTGTCTGGTCGTACGCCGACCGGTCCGGCACGGGGGAGGCGAATCTCGCGGCGTCGAGCGTGTCGACCCAGTGGGGTCCGCTCTCGGCGACGGACCGCGACTTCCTGGTGAAGGTGCGGCTCGCGGGGCTGTGGGAGCTGCCCGCCGGGCAGCAGGCGATCGAGCGTGCCCCGAGCCAGGCCATCAAGGACGCGGGTGACCATCTCGTCGTCGGCCACACCGATCTCGACGCCCGTTCGCGCGACGTGGCGGCGAAGCTCGGTGTCGCGCTGCCGAACCAGCCCAACGACCAGCAGCAGGGCTGGCTCAGGGAGTTGTCGGCGGCCACGGGTGCCGAGTACGACCGGAAGTTCGCGAACCTTCTGCGTAACGCGCACGGCAAGGTGTTCGCGCTGATAGCCGAGGTCAGACATACGACCAGAAACACCCTGATACGGCAGCTCGCGACCGACGCCAACCAGACGGTGCTCGACCACATCACCATGCTGGAGGCCACGGGGCTCGTCGACTTCGACAGCATCGCGCGGGAGGCTGCGGGCACCAAGACCGCCAGTCCCACGGGTCCGCCGCCGCCGAACGGCAACCTGCCGCCGTCGCCGCCCGCCGCGTCGCCGACCGGGGACAGCTCCTTCACCTCCCGGCCCTCCACGCAGCCGGGCGCGCCGACCGCCGTCAACACCAACCGTCCGGAGCCGAGCATCAAGGCGACGCCGTGAATCCCGCCCCGTACGCCACCTGAGGCGGGAACCTCAAATGATGCTCTGAACGTCCCTTTCTCTGGATTCACCGGCGCCCGGCGGGGCCATTACCCCTGAACCGGCACTCGCCGAGGCACGGAGGAGGGGGAGATTCATGAGCCACGCGCCACAACTGGGGAACCCGGCGGAACTGGGGATCGGCATCGGCTGGCGGCCCGAGATCGCGGCGGCGGTGGAGGCGCTGCCCGGTATCGACTGGGTCGAGGCCGTCGCCGAGAACGTCTGCGCCGACCATCTCCCCGACTCGCTCCTCCGGCTCCGCGCACGCGGGGTCACCGTCGTCCCGCACGGCGTCTCCCTCGGCCTGGGGGGCGCCGAGCGGCCCGACGCCCGGCGGCTGGCCGATCTCGCTGAGCGGGCCGAGGCGCTCGGCTCGCCGCTGATCACCGAACACATCGCCTTCGTACGGGCCGGCGGCCCGCTCACCGCCTCCCCCGCTCTGCAAGCCGGCCATCTGCTGCCGGTCCCCCGCACCAAGGACGCGCTGCGGGTGCTGTGCGAGAACGTACGGATCGCGCAGGACTCCCTGCCGGTGCCGCTCGCGGTGGAGAACATCGCCGCGCTGATCAACTGGCCGGACGAGGAGATGACGGAGGGCCAGTTCCTGGCGGAGCTGGTGGACCGCACGGGCGTACGCCTGCTGATCGACGTCGCGAACCTGCACACCAACCACGTCAACCGCGGCGAGGACCCGGCGAAGGCGCTCGACGAACTGCCGGTGGAGGCCATCGCGTACGTCCATGTCGCGGGCGGCATGGAACGCGACGGCGTCTGGCACGACACCCACGCCCACCCGGTGACGGCCCCGGTGCTCGATGTCCTCGCCGAGCTGCGCTCCCGGGTGTCCCCGCCGGGAGTCCTCTTGGAACGTGACGACAACTTCCCGCCCCCGGCGAAACTGGCCGCGGAGCTGACGACGATCCGCGAGACGCTCCGGGGCCCGGGGCCAACCGCTGTGCGGGGTACGGGGGTTGCCCCCACGCCCCGCCCTTCGGAGCGGGCGGGGCCCGAAGAGCAGCCCACGGATCGGGCTCGGGAGCGGCTGGCGCTCGCGCAGGTCGCTCTGTTGTCCGCCCTCGTCGCCGGGACTCCCGCGCCCGAGGGGTTCGACTCGCGGCGGCTGGGGGTGCAGAGCCGGGCGCTCGCCGGGAAGCGGGCCGAGGTGGTCGCCAAGGTGGCGCCCGAATTGCCGGAGATCCTCGGGGGCGGCTATCGCGCCGCGTTCCTCGCGTACGCCAAGTCCCGGCCCATGCGTGCCGGTTACCGGCGTGACGCGCTCGACTTCGCCGAGCATCTGCTCTTCGCCGACCTGCCCGAGGACGCGGCGGCGCGGCGTGAGCTGACGCGATGGTGGCGGGACCGGGCCGGGGCGCGCCCGCCGGGGCGGGCGACGCGTATCGCGCGGGTGGCCCGTTCCGTACTCGTGGGGCGGTGACCGGCCATGGACCTGCTCTCGGCCATGTTCCAGATAGCCATCGGCCTGTCCGTCGTCTCGCTGATCGTCGGAGTGATCAGCCTGCGCTCACGCGGCGGCAGCCAGGAGATCCACAGCCTCATGGACGCCGCCTTCCTCGGCGGCGGTCCGGGCCGGGTCGCCGAGACCGCCCTCGTCGCGATGCACGCGGACGGGCGGCTGGGCATCGGCGGACCCGGCATCGTCGCCGTGTACAGCGATGTCGCGCGTGACCCGGTGGAGCACGCCGTCCTCCAGGAGCACGCCCGCGCGCCGCACGGCGCCCTGCACTCGCTGCGCCTGGCGGTGATGCGCAGCCGCGCCGTCCAGGACGTCGGCGACTCCCTCGCGGCGCGGGGTCTGCTGATCCCGGCCGCCAACGCCCGCCTCTGGGTGTACTGGGGGCTGACCCAGGCGCTCCTGTGCCTGCTGCTCATACCGGTGACCATCGTGATGCTGGTGAGCTCGGGCTCGCCGGCGGCCATCCCGACCCTGCCGCTCGCGTTCATCGGGGTCTTCTCCGGGATCTTCTGCGCCGCGCTGGCCAAGCGTCGGCTCACCGCCGCCGGGATCAAGGCACGAGCCGGCTTCCGTACGGCGTACACGCACATCACCGCCCCTGCCCATCTGGTCGCCCTGGACGGGCCGTCGGCGCTCCCGGACACGCTGTTGCGGGAGCAGTTGACGGTCGCGACGCTGATGCGGCCGGGGCGTGACTTCCAGCCGGACGCGCATCTGGCCGCCGCGACGGTGGAGTGGTGCGCGAGCGCGGGCTTCGCGGACGGGAGTTCGGGCGGCTCCGGCGGCTGCGGGGCCTCGGGAGGCGGGGGCTGCGGCAGCTCCGGAGGGTCGGGCTGCGGCGGGGGCAGCGGTTCCGGCAGTGGTGGCTGCGGGGGTGGCGGAGGCGGAGGCTGCGGAGGGGGAGGCGGCGGGGGCTGACCGGCACCCCCGCGGGCCCCCGCAGGCACCCGCGCACGGAGCACGCCCCGCCCGATCCCGCACCCCGAACGGGCCTATTGAGTGACTGTATGACGCATCGGAGTCATGCGCCCCGACACCGCTCACAGATCCTTTACCTGCCTCAGGCACCGGAGATGATCGCCTTCCCCCACCGCGGCACGCCTGAAGGGAAAGCGATGAGAGCAGTTGCGAAGTACGGGGCCCTGGCCACCCTCGGCTCCTTGGTCCTGTCCACCCTCTCCGCCGCCCCGGCGGGCGGCGCGGACTTCGCCGGCGCCTCGTCGGAGGAGCGCGGCACGGTCGTCGCCGCCAAGCGCGCCGCCGCCGCCGGAATCACGTTCCGTACGTGCCCCAAGGCGGAGATGCTGCCCGCTCCCCTCACCTGCGGCACCGTCGAGGTCCCCCTCGACTACGCCCGGCCGGACGGCGAGCGGATCCGGCTCACCGTCAGCCGTGTGAAGGCGTCCGGCAAGACGGGCGCGGCGGGCGGCGACGGCAAGGCCGTGGAGACCGTCGCGCGCCAGGGCGCCCTCGTCTACAACCCCGGCGGCCCCGGCGCCTCCAGCATGGCCTTCCCGCTGGCGGCCGGCCTGCCCGAGTGGAAGCGGATCGCGGCGGCGTACGACGTCGTCGGCTACGCCCCGCGCGGCGTCGGCCGCTCCGCGCCGCTGTCCTGCCAGCAGCCCGCGGACTTCGCGAAGGCCCCCACCCTCGCGCCGACGCACCCCTCGGAGTCGTACAAGAGGGAGCGGATCTCCCGCGCGAAGGCGTACGCCCAGGGCTGCGCCCGCAACGGGGGACACGCGCTGCGCCACTACACGTCGCTGAACAACGCCCGCGACCTCGATGTCCTGCGGGCCGCACTCGGCGAGAAGAAGCTGACCTTCATGGGCGCCTCCTACGGAACGTACTTCGGCGCGCTCTACGCCTCGCTCTTCCCCTCCCACGTGCGCCGGATGGTCTTCGACTCGGCCGTCAACCCGGACCCGGAACAGATCTGGTACCGCAACAACCTCGACCAGTCCCTCGCCTTCGAGGAGCGCTGGGCCGACTTCCGGGCCTGGGTCGCCAAGCACGACGCGACGTACCACCTCGGTGTCACGCCCGAGGAGGTGCAGCGCAGTTACGAGCGCGTACGGGCGTCGGTCGCGCTCAAGCCGGCGGGCGGCAAGGTCGGGCCCGGCGAGCTGCACGCGACGATGCTCGGGGCGGGCTACTACGACGACTACTGGGCGATGCGCGCGACGGCGCTCTCGGAGTTCCTGAAGGGCAACACGAAGCCCCTGCTCGACCAGGCCACGCCGCGGCCGGCCGCGGCCGTCGACAACGAGAACGGCAACGCCGTCTACACGGCCGTGGAGTGCAACGACGCGCCGTGGCCGACGGACTGGAAGGTATGGGACCGCGACAACACGGAACTCGCCGCGCGGGCCCCGTTCGAGACCTGGGACAACGCGTGGATGAATCTGCCGTGCGCGTTCTGGTCGGCCCCGCGCCAGCGGCCCGTCGACATCCGCACCGCTCCCGGTGAGCTGCCGCCGACGCTGATCCTGGCCGCCGAGCGGGACGCGGCGACGCCGTATCCGGGGGCGCTGGAGTTGCAACGGCGCCTGTCCGGTGCGGCGTTGGTGACCGAGCGCGACGCGGGCACGCACGGCATCGCGGGCGGCCCCAACGCGTGCGTCAACGACCACGTGGAGGCGTATCTGCTGGCCGGAAAGACGCCGGGGGAGCACGCGGAGTGCAAACCGCACGCGGAGCCCAACCCGGTGTCGCTGGAAGAGGACGAGACCCGCTCCGAGCTGCGGCGGAGGCTGAACCCGGGCGCTCAACTCTGAGCGCGTGAAGGCGAAGGCCCTGCCCACCGCGGATGCGCGGTGGGCAGGGCCTTCGCCTTACCCGTCGGTCGGTCGGTCGGGGATCAGGCCGCGTCCAGCTCCGCCACCTCGGCGGGCGTGAGTTCGAGCTCGGCGGCGCCGACCGAGTCGGTGATGGTCTCGGGCCGGCTGGAGCCCGGGATCGGTACCACGACGGGCGACTTCGCCAGCATCCAGGCCAGGCAGACACGCTGCGGGCTCACTCCGTGAGCCTCGGCGACGCGGTTGAACGCGCCGAAGGACGTGCCGAGTCCGGCCGCGTTCCTGATGCCGCCGAACGGGCTCCACGGCAGGAACGCGATCCCCAGCTCCGTACAGAGGTCGAGCTCCGGCTCGCTGGAACGGAACGCCGGCGAGAACTGGTTCTGTACGGAGACGAGCCGGCCGCCCAGGATCTCGTTGGCCGCGCGGATCCGCTCCGGGTCGGCGTTGGATATGCCGGCCTGCTGGATCTTGCCTTCGTCGAGCAGCTCACGCAGCGCGCCGACGGACTCCTCGTACGGCACCTTCGGGTCGGGCCGGTGGAACTGGTACAGCCCGATCGACTCCACCCCGAGCCTGCGCAGCGACTCCTCGCAGGCACGCTTGATGTACTCCGGCGAGCCGTTCAGCGTCCAGGAACCGTCACCGGGCCGCAGGTGACCGCCCTTGGTCGCCACCAGGACCTCGCCGCCCGCGCTGTGTGAGGACAGCGCCTTGGCTATCAGGGACTCGTTGTGGCCCACGTCGGTGGCGAGCAGATGGTAGGCGTCCGCCGTGTCGATGAATGTCACGCCGGCGTCCAGGGCCGCGTGGATGGTGGCGACGGAACGGGCCTCGTCGGGCCGTCCCTCGATCGACATCGGCATTCCGCCCAGCCCGATGGAGCTGACTTCGACGGTGCCGATACGACGAGTCTTCATGGTGTGACGCACTCCTTGCCGCTGCTGCGACCGGCCGGTTCCGGCGGGCCTCGGACAGTCTCGCCCCCTCCCGGACAGGGCGTCCAATAGAAGAAAACGAACGCATTGAGCGCTCCGGCTTCTCAATGCGCCCGGTGCGCGGAACGGTCTCGCTTAGTACTCCAGTTGCACTTCTCCATTTGTCCTGGTCACAGGGCCTTTCCGGAGTCTAGTTTGCTGACGCCGTGTCAGGGTGGCGGTGGTTCGTGACTC